>NZ_CALIED010000082.1:0-19394 GCF_938022135.1 uncultured Psychrobacillus sp. | reverse complement strand
ATCCCAGTAATAAAGATAAAAATACTTGACTAAGGGTAAGAAAGCGTCCGGCTGGGGCGGAAATCAATTCTACTCTATGCTTTAAGATTTCTTGCATCATAAATCAACCCTAACCTTTAACATAGCCATTTATTTTAAAAAAAAGAAAGACTATTTAGATATAATGGTAGTAAGCTAATTAAAAGAGAAAAGAGGGGGAAGTATGAGGAAATATGAGATTATCTTATTTGATTTGGACGGAACGTTGTCAGATCCTAAAATAGGAATTACAACCTCTATCCAATATGGGTTAGAAAAAATGGGGATTTTGGAGAAGGATCTTGAAAAGTTAGAGTGCTTTATCGGACCACCATTACAGATTTCTTTTGCAGATCATTATGGCTTTAATGAAAATCAATGCCACCAAGCCATTGCTTTTTATAGAGAGAGATTTATAGAAACTGGCATGTATGAGAATGAACTTTACAAGGACATTATCCCGTTGTTGGAAAAGTTAAAAGCGACAGGGAAAAAGCTTGCAGTTGCAACCTCTAAGCCTACGGTATTTGCTATCGAAATTTTAAAGTATTTCCAAATTGAAGATTACTTTGATGTAGTGGCTGGTAGTGAATTAGATGGAACTAGGTCAGCTAAGGCAGAAATCATACAATATGTTCTAGACGAGTTTCAGGATAAAACGAAGGATAGTTTTGTCATGATTGGAGATAGAAAGCATGATATGATTGGAGCTAATTTAACGGGCATAGATTCCATAGGGGTAACGTATGGATTTGGATCGTCTGAAGAGTTGGAGCATGCGAGTGCTACTTACATTGTTGATAGTATAGAGGAGCTAGAGAAAATAATTGCTTAAAGAAAAAATAGATTAAGCGAAGCTATTCTAAATGGTGATATAAAAGGAGTTGTGACAATGAGCTTTGTAGCTTTATTGATCAGTCTATTAGTAGTTGTTTTTGGTGTAGCTATTTTAACAGGAATCATCTATTTGTTGATGAAAGCATCTAAGAAGTAAAAGGATTTTAGCTGAAAGTAAAAAGACCGATTGCTAAGTAGCGTTCGGTCTTTCCTTTTAATATTTATAGGATTGTCCACCATCGATTGTAATAACGCACGCATTTACAAACTTAGATTCATCAGATAACAAGAATGCAACAACGTTTGCTACCTCTTGAGGTCTACCGAAACGTTTCATAGGGTTAACGGAAACAAATGCTTTTCCAGCCTCTTCCCAGCCTTCTTCTCCACCAATTTGCTTTAAAGAAGCTTCTACCATAGGAGTCATGATGGCACCAGGAGCAATTGCATTAATATTAATACCGAATTGACCATATTCAATACCAGAGTTTCTAGTAAGGCCGACTACACCGTGTTTACTAGCAGAGTAACCCGACTGATTGCCGACACCACGAATACCGCCGACAGATGCCGTGTTTACTACAGAACCAGCTCCATTTTTTTTCATCTCAGCTAGTACATATTTTAAGCCATAAAATACTCCGTTTAGATTAACATTCACGACCTTGTGAAACTCTTCGATACCGAAATCCTCTGTCAGGTTTTGCTTGCCCTCTATTCCAGCATTGTTGAAAAATCCATCTATTCGTCCAAACTTGTTAACTGTTTCATCCACATAGTTTTTAACTGCTGCCTCTTCTGCAACGTTTGCTGTAACTAGGAGTAATTCAGTATTTGGTGCCACTTCTAGGATACGACTTTTAGTTTCCTCTAGGCCATTGCTATTTAAATCTACCAGTGTCAGTTTAGCTCCATCTTTCGCCAAGGTTATGGCAGTGACCTGTCCTAGACCTGAACCAGCTCCAGTTATAATAATTACCTTTTCATTAAAACGTTTAGTCATAAACAGTTCCTCCAGTTGTTAGTCTTTACTATATCTCGCATGCTATTAAATAGTACAAGTTAGGTTGCCTCGAAAATGGCTTACTATACATTGGTTTCCTTGTTAATTTACAGACCTTTTAGTTTCCCTCTATAATAAAAGAGTTATATAGTGCGCTTAGTTTTTGAGTCGTATGTGTGAAGCTCTTTATAATAGATGTCTCAGCTACCTCTCATTATGTATTTAAGCGCTTTCTTATTTAGGAGGTACTAAAGTGAAGTTCGTTTCGTGGAATGTCAATGGGCTGAGAGCCTGTGTAAATAAAGGATTTTTAGATTACTTTCAAAAGGTAGATGCTGATGTTGTATGCCTTCAGGAAACCAAGCTGCAAGAAGGTCAAATCTCACTTGCTTTAGATGGTTATGAGCAGTATTGGAACTATGCATTGAAAAAAGGGTACTCGGGAACTGCTATCTTTACAAAGATTAAACCTATTTCAGTTAAATATGGAGTAGGAGATTTAGAAACCGAAGATGAAGGACGCATTATTACAATGGAGTTCGAGGATTTCTATTTAGTGAATGTTTACACTCCAAATGCCAAACGTGATTTAACAAGACTTGCTTATCGATTAGAGTGGGAAGACGACATGCGTACATATTTAAAGCAGTTAGATACTATAAAGCCTGTTCTCATGTGTGGAGATTTAAACGTGGCTCACGCTGAAATAGATTTGAAAAATGCTAAGTCCAATAAAGGTAATTCAGGATTTACGACAGAGGAAAGAGGGAAGATGACCTCGTTATTGGCAGAAGGGTTTGTCGATACCTACCGATACTTCCATCCAGACCAAGAGGGCGCGTACACGTGGTGGTCATACATGAGTAAGGTGAGGGAGCGCAATATCGGGTGGCGCATTGATTATTTTATAGCATCCGAAAGGTTAATCCCTCGACTGATCAGTGCTTCGATTGACGCAGATGTGTTAGGTAGCGATCATTGTCCCATTTTATTAGAAATAAAGGACGAAATGTCATGAATAGCTTATAAAATATTCAATATATTAAGGGAAAGGATACTATCCCTTAATAAAATAGAGTACAATGTGTTTAAAATAGAAAAATTCTGGAGGTACCAATAGATGAATGCTTTAGCTGTCCAATTAAATGAGAAAATGCAAAAAGAAAATCCTGCAATTTTTAATATGTTATCCGATTTAGGCAAAAATCTATACTATCCAAAAGGAATATTAAGTCAAAGTGCAGAAGCTGGAAAAAAAGCACATCGCTTTAATGCTACTATTGGGATTGCTATTGAAAATGGAGACCCTATGCATTTTCGTCATATTCAAGATAAATTAGATTATAGTCCTAGCGACATTTATCCATATGCTCCACCCCAAGGGAAGGAGGCACTTCGTTCTGCTTGGAAGGAAAAACTACTGATCGACAACCCCTCTTTACAAGGGAAAAACTTTGGATTACCGATTGTTACTAATGCATTAACTCATGGACTAAGTATTGTTGCCGATTTATTTATGAATCCTGGTGATGTAGTAATTACCCCCGATCAATACTGGGGTAATTACAATACAGTCTTTCAAATAAGAAGAGGAGGAAAGGTGGAAACTTTCCCTCTATTTAATGAAAATGGTGGCTTTGACGTAGAAGGCTTCCGAGCTACACTTTTAAAGCAGACAGGAAAAGCTATTGTATTATTAAACTTTCCTAACAATCCTACTGGCTTTACTCCATCTGTTCAAGAAGGAGAAGCAATTGTCGAGGCCTTGAAGGAAGCGGCTGATGGCGGTTTAGATATAGTAGTGGTATTAGATGATGCCTATTTCGGTCTTTTTTATGAGGATTCTATGAAGGAATCACTATTTGCCCTACTAGCGGGTGCCCATTCTAATATATTACCTATTAAAGTAGATGGGGCAACGAAAGAAAATTACGTTTGGGGTCTCCGGGTTGGTTTTATCACCTATGCTGCTTCTCCAGACGTATTAGACGCACTAGAGCAAAAGACAAAGGGTATTATTCGAGGTACCATCTCAAGTGGTTCCCATATTTCCCAAACGATGATTTTAGAGTCGCTTCAATCAGATGACTTCCAAAAGGAAAAACAAGAGAAGTTCAATATTATGCTAGGAAGAGCAACTAAAACAAAAGAAGTGCTTGCAGATGCAAGATTTGATGCTTACTGGACGTACTATCCATTTAACTCTGGCTATTTTATGTGCTTAAAACTTCATGGTTTAGATGCAGAAAAGCTTCGTTTACATTTACTAGATCAATATGGTGTTGGCGTTATTGCTAGTAATACAACTGATATTCGTGTAGCCTTCTCTTGTGTAGAAGAAGAGGACATTGAAGAACTATTTAACCTAATCTATAAGGGCTGCCAAGATCTAACTAAATAATTTGACCTGTTAAAACTACCTAAGAAAAACTTAGGTAGTTTTTTTGCGGTTTTAAGGAGTTTAGCATTCTAAACTCAGAGATAGCATAGTGGAAATCTATAGCATATTTTATCTTATAGAGAGATTTGAATACGACAGGAAACTTATCGGCCGTTCCATTACTTATATTTATTAAATATGTGATTGTATTTCCTTCCGAGAGAATTAATCCTAATTGGTACGCATATTTTATAGAGTATTAAATCTATTTTCTTTAGTAGTTCGAAAGAAAGAAGGGAGGATTGAAATGCGGAGAAGAAGAGAGTCATCGGTCATATTTCAAATATTTATAGGTAGTTGTATTGCTATGGTTGTTTTGTTTGGTTTGTACCTTATTGCTGATAAGGATAAGGAAGAACGGTCTGTGGAGCGAGAGGAGGTTGACGTAGTTACGGAGATTGAACAAGAAGAGCCACAGGTAGAAGGAAAGACGACTCCGAGTCCTTCAAATCCTAATGTTAAAGTAGAATACTCTTCTAAAGAATGGGTGACTCACGGTGGAGATTACTATAATAGGAGATATTCGGTACTCGATCAAATTACATCAGAGAACATTGGAGATTTAAAGCCAACCTGGGTAACTAGTTTAGGTTCTGGAGCAGAGCCTAAGTATTCAGGAGAGGCAACTCCATTAGTCGTGGATGGAATTATGTATGTGGCAACGGGTGCTAATGATATATTTGCTTTAGATGCCAAAACTGGAGAACTGATATGGGCCTACGAGCCGGATATTAGCCAAGAGATGGATACTGTATGCTGTGGTTGGACAACGCGAGGTCTAGCTGTAGGAGATGGGAAAGTATATGCAGGTCTACTAGATGCACGTCTTATCGCTTTGGATCAAAAAACGGGAGAATTGCAATGGGAGACAAAGGTTGCAGAATGGGAGGAAGGCTATACCGTCACTAGTGCCCCTCTTTATTATAATGGTAAGGTTTACACCGGAGTGGCAGGAGGTGAATATGGAATCCGTGGTCGCGTAATGGCGTATGATGCGGATTTAGGATACGAAGTATGGAGATTCTATACCATACCAGGTCCAGGTGATATAAATGGCGATACTTGGCCAGACAATGATTCTTGGTTGACTGGTGGAGGACCTGTTTGGAATACTCCAGCTGTAGATCCTGAGCTTGGATATATTTACTTTGCTACTGGCAATACAGCACCCGACTTAGATGGAAGCAACCGAGAGGGTGATAATTTATATGCTAACTCGGTTGTTGCTGTAAATGCAGAAAATGGAGACTATGTTTGGCACTTCCAAGAGGTGCATCATGATATATGGGATATGGATCCAGCCAATCCTGTTGTTTTGTTTGACGTAGAAAAAGATGGTGTGATGAGAAAAGGACTTGGCCAGGCAGGGAAAACTGGCTGGGTGTATTTCTTAGATCGAACCGACGGGACACCGCTTATTGGTATTGAAGAAAAGCCCGTTCCACAATTGGCAGAACAAAAAACCTCTCCTACACAACCGTTCCCAGTTGGGGATGCATTCGTTCCTCAAGGAGTTTTTCAGGATGACGTTGATAAAGACTTAGGAGATACATTTGAAGGGCAAATAGGAGACATATTTACTCCTTTCTGGGAGGAACCAATCACACTTAAGCCGGGTCCAGCAGGCGGAGCAAATTGGCCACCTTCTGCTTACAATCCGGATACAGAGTTATTCTATGTGCTAGGGAATGATAATTATTTTTCCTTTGCAAGACAAGAAGATGAAGCGTTCGAAGAGGGTTCTATGTATATAGGAAGCATAATGCAGCCAGTTTCTAATGCACCTGTAAGAGGTACAGTCACTGCGTTAGATGTGAAAACAAATAAAATAGTTTGGCAGCAAAATTGGGATGCACAAGCATACAGTGGAGTATTAACAACTAAGGGGAATCTAGTTTTTGTAGGTCACAACGATGGAAGGCTGATAGCCTTTGATGCAAAAACAGGTAACCAATTATGGGAGTATATGATGGATGCGGGGGCCAATGCTCCTTCTATCACATATGAAATAGACGGAGAGCAGTATATTTCTATTTATGCGGCAGGCAATGCTTTAGCGGGATCGAAGCATGGAGATAAAATATATACCTTTAAGCTTGGAGGTAGCTTACCTGAAGGGCAAGTGATTGATGGCTCTGTTAAAGAAAAGGTAAGTGTGAATGAAGAAACGGAAGGAGCAACAGTTAGTTCTGACTTTGGTCTTTCTGTTTATACAAACAGCTGCATAGCTTGTCATGGAGATCAAGGTGCCAATGGACACAATGGGCCAAATCTTCAAGATAGTAAATTTGCAGAAAACAGAGAAAACGTAATAGATCGAATAACTAATGGAGGAACTACTATGCCTTCGTTTAATGAGACATTAACCCAAGAGGAAATAGATGCAGTTGCGGATTATGTCTTGACGGCCATCTCTCCTTTAGGTAAATAATAAGATAGGCAGTTTAGCCAGTCCTGTTAGGGGGCTGGCTTTGTTGTGGTTAATTTTCCATGCGAAAGGGTAAATAGTGTATACTAAGTTCAATAGTTATTAGAAGGAGATCATCATGAAAAAAATTTATGCCGATGACAGTTTAGCATTACATACTGATTTATATCAGATAAATATGGTGGAGGCCTACTGGGCTGATAATATGCATGAGAGAAAAGCAGTGTTTGAATTATTTTTCCGAAAACTTCCTTTTGGGAATGGTTATGGCATTTTTGCTGGCCTAGAAAGATGTCTGGAATACTTAAGAGATTTTCATTTTTCGGAAAGCGATTTAGAGTACTTGCAAAATGGACTAGGGTATCGTGATGATTTTATAGATTACTTAAAAACGGTTCGTTTTACTGGTGATGTTTATTCGATGAAAGAAGGGGAATTAGTATTTCCTAATGAGCCAATTATTCGAGTGGAATCTACTCTAGCAGAGGCACAATTAGTAGAGACCGCTTTGCTTAATATCGTGAATTATCAAACGTTAATTGCTACTAAAGGATCTCGTATTAAACAGGTCGTCAAGGACGAAGTGGCAATGGAATTTGGCTCTCGACGTGCTCAAGAAATGGATGCTGCAATTTGGGGAACTCGTGCAGCCTTTATCGGAGGGATTGAGGCGACTAGTAATGTTCGCGCTGGCAAAATGTTTGGTATCCCTGTCTCTGGAACACATGCACATTCTATGGTGCAAGCATATAAAAGTGAGTATGATGCCTTCCACTCATATGCAAAAAGACACAAGGACTGTGTTTTCCTCGTAGATACATATAATACCTTGAAAACAGGTGTGCCAACTGCTATTAAAGTAGCTAAAGAGCTAGGGGATAAGATAAATTTCATCGGTATTCGCTTAGATTCAGGAGATATCTCGTTCTTATCGAAGGAAGCTAGAAAAATGCTAGATGCAGCAGGGTTTCCAAATGCTAAAATAATCGTTTCTAATGATTTAGACGAGTATACTATTTTGAACTTAAAGGCTCAGGGAGCAAAGGTAGACAGCTGGGGTATTGGCACTAAGCTGATTACAGGATATGACCAGCCTGCACTTGGTGCTGTATATAAAATTGTATCTATTGAAAATGAAGCAGGGGTAATGGAGGATACTATCAAAATCTCCTCTACTACTGAAAAAGTTACTACTCCTGGGCAGAAAAAGCTCTTCCGTATTATAGATAAGGAAAACGGTAAAGCCGAGGGTGATTACATTGCTATGCATGATGAAGACCCTGCTCATGAGGAACGTCTAAAAATGTTTCACCCTGTCCATACATTCGTTTCTAAATTTGTCACGAACTTTGAGGCTAAGGATTTACATGTAAAGGTAATCGAAAACGGGACAGTAATTTATAATAACCCAGATCTAGCGGAAATTCGGAATTATGCTCATGATAATTTGGATTTACTTTGGGAGGAATATAAGCGTTCTCTTAATCCAGAGGAATACCCTGTTGATTTAAGCCAGAAGTGCTGGGACAATAAAATGCGTAACATTCAAGAAGTGAAGGAAATGGAGCAAAATCTTATTTCAAACAATGGAGGGATTTAAGATGTCTGACAAACAAAGAGAAATTATCGAAGCCTTAAAAGTAAAGCCGGAGATTGATCCAAAAGAGGAAGCTCGTATAAGTATCGATTTTATGAAAGACTATTTAAAGAAGCATCCATTTTTAAAAAGTATGGTTTTAGGTATTTCAGGTGGCCAAGACTCCACTTTAGTGGGCAAGCTTGCCCAAATGGCAGTGAATGAGTTGAATGACGAAATGGGAGCAGGCACGTATTCATTTATCGCGGTTAGTTTGCCATACGGGGTGCAATTTGATGAATCTGATCGTCAGGATGCACTGAACTTTATTCAGCCAAGCAAGCGTGTAACCATTAATATTAAGGAAGCCGTAGACGCAAGTGACCGTGCGTTGAAGGAAGCAGGCATAACACTTAGTGATTTTGCAAAAGGAAATGAAAAAGCGAGAGAACGTATGAAGGCTCAGTATTCTATAGCTGCAACATATAACGGTGTAGTACTAGGTACAGATCATGCGGCCGAAGCGGTCACTGGCTTTTATACTAAATATGGTGATGGTGGAGTAGACTTAACCCCAATCTTCCGTCTCAATAAAAGACAAGGGAAGCAATTGCTAAAGCATCTCGGTGCACCACAGCATCTCTACACTAAAGTTCCGACAGCCGACCTAGAGGAAAATCGTCCAGCTCTACCGGATGAGGTTGCACTTGGAGTGAGCTACGATGATATTGATGATTACCTAGAAGGTAAGAATGTGTCTCCAGAAATAGAAGAGAAAATCATTGGCTTCTATGATCGTTCTGAACACAAACGACAATTACCAATAACAATTTTTGACGACTTCTGGAAAAAATAATAGTGTCTGAGACATAATTAGTTTAAGTTTACGCAAAAAGAGAAATTGCACTGTGGAATTTCTCTTTTTGCGTTTTATTTTTCACTTCTTTCCTCTGGCCCAAATTTCGACCAGCCATTATAACCAGACAACTCATATTTTAAATATCCTTTTGAATCTACTTCATAGATGTTTAAAATAGCGACAGCTTTTGGAGGTTGTCTTGTATAAAAATAAAGAATACTATCTTCTTTTTGTTCGCTATCTTCAATGTAGTAGTGTAAATATACGCTTATATCATTTGTTTTCATTTCTTTACTGCTACCAGTAATTTTACCCGTTTTTCCAGGATCGAGACTTTTTATGGTTCCTAACTCTATAAAATCAGTCTGATTCCCGCTATATGAAAATTGAAGATCGGGTAGATTTTGATCACTAAAATTATTTACCTCTATAGTAACTCCTTTATCATATTTTTTATATTCATCTGGTGATCCATCTAAAAAGAACAATAAATATATGGGTAATATTATGAATAAAGTTACAAGTATTGTAAGTATTAACCCCAAAAATATAATAAGACTAAGAGGTATATTAGTTTTCTTCATTATCCAACGCCTACTCTCTCCTTATGAGGATTATAACAAAAATTCAAACAAAGTAAGTAATACACCCTTATAATCTAAATGGAAAGCATCGGGAACTTTGCTCAACTATGTATTTTGAGTAGAGTTTTCCCTAGTTTCTTTTTGGTTTAGTAAAGCGCTTTTAATACAATAGAAAAAATAATTTAAATTGTTTTATCTTCCTTTTTTGGTTATGCTTATACTGTATTATAAAAATTTTCTAACTAATCATTTAATGATAATTTTGGGGGAAAACAGATGAATGAAAAATTACAGATAGAAGCAATTATTTCTAATATAGAAAAAGTAATGATAGGGAAGAAAGACATTGCAGAATTAGCAGTTGTATCTCTTTTGGCAGATGGACATGTTTTGCTCGAGGATGTTCCTGGAGTGGGAAAAACCATGATGGTTCGTGCGCTCGCTAAATCTATCGGGGCCGATTTTAAAAGAATTCAATTTACTCCTGACTTATTACCATCCGACGTATTAGGAGTCTCCATATATAACCCCAAAGAAATGGAATTTGAGTTTCGACCAGGACCTATTCTTGGGAACATTGTGTTAGCAGACGAGATCAACCGTACGTCCCCGAAAACACAATCAGCATTACTAGAAGGAATGGAAGAAGCTTCCGTTACAATTGACGGCATTACGATGCCGCTTCCAAAGCCATTTTTTGTTATGGCTACCCAAAATCCAATTGAGCATGAGGGTACATATCCTTTACCTGAGGCTCAGCTAGACAGATTTTTGTTGAGATTAAAAATGGGCTACCCTAATCAACATGAAGAGATTGAAGTGTTAAATAGATTAGAGCATGCATCTCCTATTGATAGCCTCCAGCCAGTAGTTTCTCTTGAAGAGCTTATTCACCTCCAGAAACAAGTAAAAAATGTTAGCGTAGATTTGACAATGAAGGGATATATTGTGGATTTAGCTAATAGAACACGAGTAGATACTTATGTTTATCTTGGAGTGAGCCCTCGAGCATCCATTGCGTTGATGCGTGCCTCTCAGGCCTATGCCTTACTACAGGGAAGAGATTACGTGATTCCAGATGATATTCAATATTTATTGCCATTTGTTTTTGGGCACCGTGTTATTCTTCGTCCTGAGGCAAGGTATGATGGTATTTCTTCTGAGGAAGTACTTTCCCGTATTGTTAAACGAACTCCTGTCCCTATCAAGAGGAAGGTACACGGATGATTGAGCGGACAGAAGGATTAAAGAAGTATAAAGGTTTTATTGGTATCCTTCTTCTCTTGGTGGTGGCATTTGTGTATGCAATGTTTCAGGGGGGCTTCGTCAGTTGGTTTCTTTTTTACCTCATTGTTCCTCTCTCTATATACTCAATTCTACTGTTTTTTTACCCACTCTCTAAGATAGAAGCAGAGAGGATAATTGAAACACGAAAAGTGTATAGCGGGGGAAGATTTTCTGCCACGGTCAGGGTGACAAGAAATAATCGTTTTCCTCTGTTGTTTGTGTGGTTTGAGGAAAGGGTCGGACCTTCTCTTAGGCATACAGGGTCAAGAAGACAGCTTGTCTTTTGGGGAATAAAAAAAGAGTTTACCTGGACGTATGAAATAGAACATATGCCACGCGGTGAGCATGTATTAGAGGGGACAACAATTGAAGTGAGCGATCTGTTTGGATGGATGAAAAAAAGTATTTTTATTTCGAATCCAAAAACCTTACTAGTCTTTCCGAATCTAACAGATATGATTTATATTCCAATGGAAACTAGGTATGATCAGGGAGCAGCTGCATCAAGAATTCAAGTGATGAAGGATACGACTATGGCGACAGGGGTACGTTCCTATCAGCCTGGTGATCGAGTTTCTTGGATACATTGGAAGTCATTTGCCCGTACCCAAACTCTTAAAACTAAGGAATTTGAAGATCGTCAATCTCAAGATTTGTTCATCTTAATCGATCGAACGTTGACTCCTATGTTTGAGGACGTCGTAGATTTATCTGCCTCTATTATGCAGGCCATTGTTCGCCATCAAGCCAGCAGTGCATTTTTATCTCTTGGAGAAGATCGTTTCTTCTTGCCAAATGTAGAGAATGAGACCCAGCTACATCAAGTCTTATATCATTTAACAAAAGTGCAACCTGATTTAAACAAGCCTATTGAACAAGTCATATCTCAGGAGCCAGCATTAGCTCAAGCAACTTCGTTATTATATATAACAAGTGAGCTAACACATGAGTGGATTGATGGGATAAACCGTAACGCAGGAAACTTACGTTTATGTAGGTGCTTTGTCGTAAAAAACAAAAACGAGAAACCAAATAAAAATGAAACTGCACTTTACCAATACGCGAAAAGTAGAGGGGTAGACGCTCATAATATTACAAAGGACCGTTTTGCCCAAGCGTTTATGGAGGTGAATCGTTCATGAAAGATAACTTCCTGCAAGGAATCATTTCCTTCCTAATTTATACGTTCACCTGTTTTTTAATAGTAGAATGGTTGAAGCCAGTTATGGAATTGACTAATACCGACCACTTATCATTGTTTGTCATATATCTGTCTGTATCCTTCTTTTTTTACTTTATAAAGCTTAACTGGAAGGTTACTATACCGATCAAGCTAGTGTTTATCAGTTGGACCATTGTTCATATCTACACGGATTATTCTTTTTTATCTAGAGATTCATTGAATTATTTAAGTGAATCACTTCAACACAACTTTGTCTCTATTTTTAGCCAGGAATGGGGAGCAATAACGGATCCGTTTCGGACCTTTTTGTTTTTTGCTCTACTTTGGATGACTACCTATTTACTAAACTATTGGATCACCATTAGAAAGACAATTTTATTGTTTTTCATACTGACCGTTTTATTTATCACTATTTTGGATACATTCAGTCCTTACAATGCTAAGAATTCTATAGTCATTACATTAATTTCTGGGTTTATCATTATGGGATTACTCTATATACAAAAATTAATAAAAGAAAATCAAGTCTCTATTAGAGGAACCTTTGTCACAGCTTCTATTACTAGTTTAATCGTATTAGTTATGATCAGTGGTATAACGGCATATGCAATGCCAAAAGCAGGTCCGATATGGCCCGATCCTGTCCCTTTTTTTACTACCTCTACACTTGAAGTAGATGAGCGTGAAGGGAATGGAGCTAGTGTAAATGGTGTGAAGAGGGTTGGCTACGGAGAAAACGATGAGCAATTAGGAGGAGCTTTCCAAAGTGATGATACGCCTGTTTTTTGGGCAAAGACTGATACCCCGCAATACTGGAAGGTTGAAACCAAAGATACTTATACCTCTAAAGGTTGGGTACAATCCGAGGAAGAGACACCTTTACTAAGCTTTGGGAGTGGAGAACTATTTGAAACGGATTTCCCACCCGGAGCAGAAGAATATACGGAGGAAGCTAATATAATGTTGGCGCAAGAATTTCCATTAATTCTTCAGCCTTATGGTATGAAAAGCATACAAACGAATGAAGAAGCTTTGTTTACAAGTAATCCACTCACCCAAAAAATTTCTGTTCTTAATAGCAGTAATTCTGTTCTATGGGATTACAATGTGACATTTAGTGAGCCTAGTTATAGTCTTAAAGCGATGCGGGAAACCTCTGTAGAAGATTTAAGTTTGGTGCCTGCTGAATTGCAGCGATATTTACAGCTGCCTGACACACTACCAGAGAGAGTAAAAGAGCTTGCCGTCAGCATTACGGAAGATCGGATAAGTCTCTATGATAAGGCACTTAATATTGAACGCTATTTCAGAGGGAATAACTTTAGCTACAATCAAACGATGGCTGCTGTTCCAAGGGGCGACACCGATTATGTAGATCAGTTTTTATTTGAAACAAAGGTGGGCTACTGTGATAACTTTTCAACTTCAATGGTTGTCCTTCTACGCTCCCTTGATATCCCTGCACGATGGGTTAAAGGGTTTGCTCCTGGAGAACGAGCGAATGTAGAAGGTCTTGGAAGTGTTTATGAAGTTACGAATAATAATGCACACTCGTGGGTAGAGGCTTATTTTCCAAACGTAGGGTGGATAACATTTGAGCCAACCATTGGCTTTTCCTCAAGTGCCAATGTTATATACGATATAGAGTCACAGACTGATGAACCTCAGACTCCAGAACAACAGGAGGAGAAACCAGAGGAGCAAGCTGCAACAGGAAAAAAAGATGATGATGTTTCCTTTAGCTTAACGACCTTCCTTCAAGATACTTTAGAATGGATGGCGGAAAGAAAGGCAGCTATCATTTGGGGTCTTATAATTCTTGGGATCATAAGCCTGTTTGCATATAGTCGTCGCGGAAAGTGGTTGCCTAAGGTATTAATACCAGTAGGTAGAATGCGTAAAAATGATTGGAACTCTTTCGAGAAAATGTATCATCAGCTTCTACAGCAGCTAAGTCTCCATGGAATGCGAAGAGAGCAAGGACAAACCTTATTGGACTTTGCTAAAAAAGTGGACAAGGATATCGGTACCAACCATATGACTGATCTAACCAAGGTGTATCAACAGGGCTTTTATGGGAACAATAAAACGGAGATTAATTATGCGTCGATTAGAGAAAGTTGGGAATATTTAATCAATCGTATAAGCGGTTGATTTTACCCTCAACAACCTGTAAACTGAAGTCAAATTAAATTTGACCAAGTTGCCCTCGTATATGTCCGATAATATGGTTCGGATGTTTCTACCAAGTTACCGTTAATAACTTGACTATGAAGGTGAATGCAGTCATGTCTTTTTTAAGGACATCTGCATTCACCTTTTAATGTAGAAAGCAAAAACGCGTAGAAAGAGGAACTTTCGCACGCGTTTTTTTAATACGTATTGGGTTTAACGGATTGGGATAAATATATATAGAAGAGGTGGAATGCATATGTCTTCAACTCCATTGTTGAAAGAACAAGAAAAAATTGTCGTTCTAGATTTCGGCAGTCAGTACAATCAGTTAATCACTCGTCGGATTCGTGAGTTTGGAGTGTATAGTGAATTACATCCCCATACTGTAACTGCCGAGGATATTAAAAAAATGAACGCCACTGGTATCATTTTTTCAGGTGGACCTAACTCTGTATATGATACGAATGCTTTTCATATCGATGAGGCAATCTATGATTTGAATATACCTATTCTAGGAATTTGCTATGGTATGCAGTTAATGGCTTATCAATTTGGCGGAAAAGTAGAAAAGGCTTTTTCAAGAGAATACGGTAGAGCAGAGATTGACATTAAGAATCCGACAGCATTATTTGGCGACCTTCCTTCTAAGCATGTAGTTTGGATGAGTCACGGAGATCATGTAACTGCTGCACCAGAAGGCTTTGATGTGATTGCGACAAGCCCATCTTGTGATGTTGCTGCAATGGCAAATGTTGAAAAAGGCTTATATGCGGTACAATTCCACCCAGAAGTACGTCACTCTATTTACGGTCTAGAGCTACTTCGCCAATTCGTATTTGACGTTTGTAAGGCAAAAGGCGATTGGTCAATGGAAAGTTTCATTGAAATGGAAATCGAAAAAATTCGTGAAACAGTTGGGGACAAGAAAGTTCTATGTGCGCTAAGTGGAGGAGTAGATTCCTCAGTAGTTGCAGTCCTTATCCATAAAGCAATTGGTGACCAGCTTACTTGTATGTTCGTAGACCATAATCTACTTCGTAAGGATGAAGCGGAAGGTGTAATGAAAACCTTCTCTGAGGGCTTCAATATGAACGTAATAAAAATTGATGCACGTGAGCGTTTTATGAATAAATTAGCTGGAGTTTCTGATCCAGAGAAAAAACGTAAAATTATTGGTAATGAATTTATTTATGTATTCGATGATGAAGCGTCTAAATTAGAAGGTATGGATTTCCTTGCGCAAGGAACACTGTACACAGATATCATTGAAAGTGGAACAGCTACTGCTCAAACGATCAAATCTCATCATAATGTTGGTGGACTTCCAGAGGACATGCAGTTCAAACTAATTGAGCCTTTGAAAACTTTATTCAAAGATGAGGTTCGTGCATTAGGCTCAGAGCTAGGCTTAGCTGATGAAATCGTATGGCGCCAACCATTCCCTGGTCCTGGACTAGCTATCCGAGTTCTAGGAGAAGTAACAGAAGAAAAACTAGCAATCGTACGTGAATCGGATGCAATCCTACGCGAAGAAATAGCTAAGGCAGGCTTAGACCGCGATATCTGGCAATACTTCACTGTACTTCCTGATATCCGCAGCGTTGGTGTAATGGGTGACGCAAGAACTTACGATTACGCAATTGGTATCCGTGCAGTTACCTCTATCGACGGTATGACATCTGACTGGGCACGTATCCCATGGGACGTACTAGAAAAGGTATCTGTTCGATTAGTAAATGAAGTGCCACACATCAACCGCGTGCTGTATGACATTACGAGTAAACCACCAGCTACGATTGAGTGGGAATAGGACTGTATTTAATTATAAACACAGTCATACCTTGTGATTAACATATCTCAAATATTAAATCCTCTTTTAGTTATTGATAACAGATAACTAAAAGGGGATTTTTATTTGGTTAAAATAGTTGAAAGATGATGTTTAATTGAATAATCTTATTTAAGATTGTAAAGGTAAGTATATGAATACCTTTTGGCGATGAACTGTTATACTAAGTTTTTAATGTTTTTACTGATATATGGAACGTTAGCGGGGAATATAAAGTATAAGGTTAACTTCAGTAAGATAAATATTATATTTGTTGAACAGATTCTCTATAAGGGTTAAGAAAAGTAGGTGAAAAAATGGGAAAATATCAATTGGATACAAAAGGTAAGGCGGCCGTGGCCAAGTATCATGAAAAACAAAAGCCAGCTAAATTTGATAAAAAGCAGCAACTTGAAAAAATACGTACAGAGTATTTGAAGAACAAGCAAAAACAAACAGATAAATAATAAGAATGTAAACATAGGAAGACCATGTCTATCTTGAATAAGTTTTTTAAAGGGATGAATAGGCCCGGTAATGACGTTAAATAACAACTAGTGAAGAGCTTGGAAACTGATTTAATGGTTTTCAAGTTTTTTATTTGTAATAGAATAGGTCTATTTTCCTTCAAAAATTGCTTTACCTATTAGCAGAAAACGAACTATTATTTGGTTAATGAAAAAAATGTTCGGTTTTTCTATTGATTTCGTCATAATTCGATGTTATATTTACTACATAATTTAATTATGTCGTCGTATAACGTTGGGAATAAGGCCCAAAAGTCTCTACCGGATCACCGTAAATGATCCGACTACGATGAGTGATGCTTATTTATATTCACTTATTGGGGATAGTAGAGGTATACGACCAGAAATGGTAGTATACTTTTTTTCGTTGTCGCGATAAAAAATGGAGGAACTTATGAAAAAGTATTTTCGTTTTGAGGAATTAGGAACAAACTATCGCCGTGAGATTATAGGTGGTTTGACAACATTCTTGGCAATGGCTTATATCTTAGTGGTTAACCCGATGACTTTATCACTTGAAACAATCGAAGGGTTACCAGAGTTTATGTACATGGATAAAGGATCTGTGTTTACTGCAACAGCTATTGCTGCAGCGATCGGATCTATATTAATGGGTGTGCTGGCTAGATACCCAATTGCACTTGCACCAGGTATGGGATTAAATGCATTCTTTGCTTACACAGTTGTACTTGAGTTCGAAATTCCATGGCAAATCGCTTTAACAGGCGTCCTGTTCTCTGGTCTCATCTTTATCTGCTTATCTCTCTCGGGAATAAGAGAAACGATTATTAATGCTATACCATCTGAGTTGAAATACGCAGTAGGAGCAGGTATCGGTTTATTTATCACATTTGTCGGCCTACAAAACTCTAAGATTATCGTTTCCAATCCAAATACAGTAGCTGGCTTAGGTGATTTAACAGACCCTAACATTCTATTGACAATCTTTGGACTTGTAATTACTGTAATTATGATGGTTAAAGGAGTTAAAGGCGGTATTTTCTACGGTATGTTAATTACTGCAATCGTAGGGATGGTTTTAAGCTTAGTACCAATCCCAGATGCTGTAGTAGGCAGTGTTCCTTCAATGGCTCCAACTTTCGGTGCTGCATTTGACGTATTTTTTGAAGACCCAGCCGCACTACTGACAGCTCAATTTTTAATTGTTGTGTTAACATTCTTGTTCGTAGATTTCTTTGATACTGCAGGTACTTTAATCTCGGTAGCAAATCAGGCAGGATTAATGAAGGGTGAAAAATTACCTCGTGCTGGTAAAGCATTATTAGCGGATTCTATTGCTACAGTAGCAGGAGCTGTTTCCGGAACATCCACTACTACTTCTTATGTAGAGTCAACAGCTGGTGTAGCTGCGGGAGCAAGAACTGGGTTCGCCTCAGTCGTAACAGGGGTTCTGTTCTTACTTTCTTTATTCTTTTTCCCACTGTTAGATGTCATTACTTCTTATGTAACAGCACCAGCATTAATTATTGTTGGGGTACTAATGGTTTCTTCTATTGGTCAAATAGACTGGAAACGTTTTGAGATTGCAGTACCAGCCTTCTTTGTAATTATAGCAATGCCGTTAACCTATTCTATAGCAACTGGTATCGCTATTGGATTTATCTTCTATCCAATTACTATGATTGTTGCAGGTCGCATAAAAGAAATTCATCCAATCATGTATGGCATGTGGGTAGTATTTGTAGGCTATTTCATATTCTTATAGAATAGAATGATATAAAGAGGGGCTCATGCCTCTCTTTTTTTGGTTTTTAAGAGGGATATAGAGTATAGAGATAGAAATATACTCTAATAGAAGAAACTCACTTTAAGTTTGGAGGAAGTTGATAGTGATACATATAAGAAAAGCAGTACCCTCAGATGCACAAGGAATTGCCAAAGTTCATGTGGAAAGCTGGAAGACTACTTATGTCAATATTGTACCGGAGGACTTTTTAAATAACCTGTCTTTTGACAAGAGAGCGGATTACTGGTTTTCTGCTATTCCGAACGGGGGAGTTTATGTAGCTGAAGCTGAAAACAATCAAATCGTGGGCTTTGTTTCTGGCGGGAAGGAACGGAGCGGGAACTATTCTAATTATAATGGGGAAATTTATGCGATCTACATTTTAAAAGAATATCAGGGAGCAGGTATCGGTAAGTTATTAATCGAACCTATAGTAAAAGAGCTAACCAACCAGGGGGTCATTACTATGTTAGTGCTAGTTCTAGAAGACAACCCTTCAAAATACTTTTATGAAAAGCTTGGTGCAAAGAAGGTCGATAGTATAATAGTAGAAATAGGAGGAGTGCACCTAAATGAGTTGGTATACGTTTGGGACGATATTGCACCCTTAGCTGTTAAATAGCACGCATAGTATATAGGTCTATAAAGTTATAATAGACTTATCAGAATAAATTGTTATTATTTTTGAGGGTATTTTATTAAAAATAGTGTTGACGAATAGTTTAAAAGGGTGGTATAGTAATCAAGTTGTTACTTTTACTTCTGATTTCGAAAAACAAATTTTAAAAAGTTGTTGACATTGATAATCAGATTTGATAAGATAATAAAGTCGTCAAAACAAACGACGCAATGAACATTGAAAACTGAACATGCAAAACGTTAAGACATACAGCATCAACAAG
>NZ_CALIED010000081.1:0-3172 GCF_938022135.1 uncultured Psychrobacillus sp. | reverse complement strand
CCACGCGCGTAAGCGATGGGTGATGGCTTATCGCTCACCCCGCGGAAAGCGTCCGGCTGGGGCGGAAATCAATTCTACTCTCTGATTTAAAAATTTCTTTTTCTATGCATCATAAATCAACCCTACTTTTTAACATAGCCTATTTCTTTAACAAAAGAGAGACTCCAATTTTTATGGGAAATTCTAATCTTATTATTAGATAAATAGATATTTATTCGTTCTTTTATTATGGTTTATGTCTATCAAACCTGGGGTAAGAAAGTAATAGCAAATTTTTAATAATTTACTAATTTTATTAATAATGTTTGCGTTACATTTTCTACAGGAGGGGTTGTATGGGTTTATCGTTTTGGACATGGACAGTTACGATTATATTATCGTTAGCTTTTATAGGGATGTCTTTCCTATTTAAGAAAAAAGCAGATACGAGCTTTGCGCATTATGCAATAGCTGGTGGAACGTTGCCATTTTTCTTATTATTGTTTACGGACATTGCAACCATCATGGGAGTCGGCAATTTCGTAGGCCATTCCTCAAAGGGGTACGAGATTGGAATAGCTAATGTGCCATTCGTCATTGGAGAGCAGGGCGCAAAAATATTATTTGCGCTGGTATTTGCAGGTTTTGCGGCAAGGTTTACATATAATACACTAGCAGAAATGATGAATGATTTAATCATAGGAGATAGATTGTCTCGTGGTTTAATAGCCATTTTAACTTCCTCTATAATGATAGCTTGGGTAAGTGGACAAGCAATGGGGATGGGGGCGCTATTTTCAGCCTTTACTGGAGCAGATCCTCTTATGATGATATTAGTTTTTTCTGCGGTGTTTATCATTTACACGGCAGTTGGCGGTATGTATTCTGTTGTATGGACTGACCTCATACAGGGAGGAATACTCATTGCTATCGCTGTTTGGTTTTACATACAAGTATTCGATAAAGTTGATTTTAGTTTTACGACCCTAAAAAGTGGGTTGGAAAATGTAGGGGCGATCGAGTTAGCTCAAATGAATCTTTCTGCTATGGAGGTTATTTCTCTATTTGTTACAGGAACTTTAGGGATACTGGCTGCTCAAGTATATTGGCAGCGGTGTTTTGCTTCGAAAAACCCGAAGGCAGCAAGCAGAGCTATGCTAATCAGTGGAATAGTAGCTATTGTATTTACTGTTTTTGCAACAATTGCCGGAATGGTAGTAAAAATACAAAATCCTAATTTAGCTGCAGACGAAGCTATTTCGTGGCTTATCCTTGAGGAAATGACGCAACTTGCTGCACTAGCCTTTTTTATCATGATATTCCTAGCAGCAATCTCCAGTGCTTCTTCTCTTTTGCATTCCGCTGCAGTGGTCATTGTAAACGACTTAGTAATCCCAAATATGAAACCTAAGGAGGATTCCTATTATTTAAAATTAACGAGAATAGGAGTTATCGTAATTGGGGCTTTTACAATTGGGACAGCTATTTGGGCGGATTCAATTATCGATTTATTCTCCTTGGCTTATTCAATGGCAGGAGGGGGAGTTGTACCAGTATTAGTCGTAGGACTCCTTTGGAAAAATAGAAAGGGACAAGAGTTTACAATGGGAACTAGTAACAGTCAGGTTTCCGTTTGGGGAGCAAGAGTTGGTATAGTTGCTGGCTCTATTGCCTCACTTGCATTAGGAATTTTATGGGGTGTTTTAGTATCTGTATTGTTAACTATCATCATCTCTAAAATGGTTCCTACTACAAAAGAGACATCTTTAGAGGTTTAACGAATGCACCCCTATACCGATTCAGCTATCGGTATAGGGGTTTCTCTCGTTCAAGCTGGAAATGTTGCAATGACGGTCTCTTCCGATAAAATAGAAGTGTTGAATAAATTATTTGAATAGGTGAGAATATGCCAGCAATTACGTTTGAACAAGAATTTATATTAAATGAACATCGAATATATACGACTAGGCCGCTTCGTACACTATTCACGTTAGAACGCCTTAGCAAAGAATTTTTTCAGGATGATTTTGCAAAACTGATGCAAGGAATTACAGAAGCAGAAAATCAGGTAGCAGCTGTTTCTCATTTTGCTAAAAGATATGGTATGTTTTTTGCCAATCAATTTTATATGTTAGCTGCTTATGACATGATTTGGGATGGTAAGCATACTGAGCTTCATTTCGATGTCACCAAGGAGTATGATGCCTATACCATTGCTATGTTCATCAATCCAAATGATTTTCGTTATGTGAAAGAAACAGAACGAGAAGACGTGATTATGAAAATATTACAGAAGCAAGGGTTCGAGATTGTTCAGTATTTGAGAAAGACAACAAGTATCTCGCCATTGGTTATTTGGGAAAGCTTTTTTGTTTCCATTGTTAAAATGTATGAAAAACTTTTAGAGAATCCATCTACTGCATCTCAGGCGATGGATGATATTGAAATTTTAGAGAGTACTGAGGCTTGGAAATCATTTTCAACTAAATCTCTTTTTTATGAATATACACAAGGAAGAAATCCAGCAGTGCTAGTCAATCAGCCAATCCGACGGAGCTGTTGTATGTCAATGGATATACCCGGGCAAGGGGCTTGCGGTTACTGTCCTAAGACCAACTTGTAAAACTATACTTCCAAAAATTTAGAGCCCTGCCATAAAAGGCAGGGCTTGTTCTATGGAGAAATTTTTTTGTGACTAATCCACCAATCTATGTGTTCTAAATTAAAGGCTATAATATCTCCGATTGGTCTAAGATGTGGTATTTCTTTATTTAGAATCAATTGATGGATTTGTTCTTCTGTAAGCGGGTAGCCAACAGAGTCTAAATATGTCGTTAATTTTTTTACTCCATAGACTCTTCTCAACTAATCACCTCCCACCAAAAGCTCTTCCATGCAAAGAAAAACGCTTAGTGAGACGTATTAATTATTAAATAAATATATTAATATATACCCTTATTAGAAAAAAATAATCCTAAAGACTCGGAACATTTGTTTGATGAATATTCTAAAATTTCAGAACATAAATTTATCTATTTTGTTATAATTTCTTTATTGAGGCCGTTCAATAGTTAAAGGATGGAGTGCTAAGCCCTCTTCCTAAAAAATGGCTATGTTAAAGGTTAGGGTTGATTTATAATGCAAAGAAATCTTAGATCAGAGAGTAGAATTGATTTTTCGCACCAGCCGGACG
>NZ_CALIED010000080.1:0-29235 GCF_938022135.1 uncultured Psychrobacillus sp. | reverse complement strand
CCTCGCTTTTCTCCATTTGCCTGTCGGGGCAGACATAGGCGCTTGCGCTTTTCTAGTTAAATGTATCATAGTTATAATTTCTTGTACGAACACAATTGATATTATTTAATAAAATATTTCTGTTTCCGAATTATTTTGTTTTTCCATCTTTCGTAATGTTCAAACATTTGCTAAACTAGTAAAGTCTTAATTTGTAATATGGGGGAAATATAGTGAAAGTATTCTTGGAGTTGGGCTGGTATTTTAAACAAAGGAAAAAGCAATATTTATTTGGCGTTTTAATGCTTCTATTTGTTGCATTTTTGCAGCTTTTTCCACCAAAGATTATTGGGTTAGTAGTAGACGAGATTCATGCGGGGACACTTACTAACGAGTTTTTATTTAAATGGCTTACTATTTTAGCCTTAGCAGCAATAGGGATGTATGTTCTACGTTATTACTGGCGTATTATGATTTTTGGTTCTTCTATTTATCTCGCTAGGTTATTGAGAGAAAAACTATTTAATCATTTCACCAAAATGGCTCCTTCCTTTTACCAGAAAAAACGGGTTGGAGATCTTATGGCTCATGCGACAAACGATTTGTCTGCAGTACAACAGACGGCTGGATCAGGTGTTTTAACCTTGGTGGATTCCTTGGCAACGGGGGGCTTTGTTATAGCTGCAATGGCAATTACGATTAACTGGAAGCTGACAATCATTGCCTTACTGCCATTACCATTGATGGCCATTTCTACTAGTTATTATGGAAAGCTGCTCCACCAACGTTTCCGTTTTGCACAGGAGGCTTTTTCTAGTTTAAATGATAAAGCTCAAGAAAGTATTTCCGGGGTAAAAGTCATTAAAACATTCGGTCAAGAGAAAGAAGACACAGACGATTTTGTTAATCTATCAAAAGAAGTTGTCGCTAAAAATATGCATGTAGCCAAGGTAGATTCTCTATTTGACCCAACGATTTCTTTAGTCGTGGGAATGTGTTTCTTCTTGTCTATTGTGTTTGGAACACGTTTTATATTAGCTGATGAGATGAGTATTGGAGACCTATTTGCTTTTACTTCCTATTTAGGATTACTAGTTTGGCCGATGCTAGCATTTGGCTATCTATTTAATATTGTAGAGCGTGGAAGAGCTTCCTATGATCGGATAAGAAATATATTAGAGGAAGAAATTGAAATCGATGACCATGCAGGAGCATTGGATCATAAGCCTAAAGGTGATATTCAATTTAATATTGAAGATTTCAAATTTACTGGTGACGATCGTGTTGCTTTGCACAATATCCAATTTACCCTAAAGCAAGGAGAAACTTTAGGAATTGTAGGGAAGACTGGCTCTGGGAAAACAGCAATTTTAAAATTGTTAATGAGAGAGTTTGAGGGGTATCGCGGTACTATTATGTATGGCGACCATTCCATAGTTGCCTATAAGAAAAGAGCTTTGAGAGAGGCGATTGGTTATGTTCCTCAAGATCACTTCCTATTCTCTACGACCGTTGCTGGTAATATAGCGTTCGCAAATGCAGATGCAACGATGGATGAAATCTATGAAGCAGCAAGATTGGCCAATATCCACGAAGATATCCTTCAATTTACGGACGGCTATAACACGATAGTAGGAGAGCGGGGAGTATCGTTATCAGGTGGACAGAAGCAACGTATTTCAATTGCACGTGCCTTGATGATGAAGCCAGAATTACTAATACTTGATGATTCTCTTTCAGCTGTTGATGCGAGAACAGAGGAAGCAATATTAGAATCATTGAAGAAAAGTCGTACAGATGAAACGACTATTATTACTTCCCATCGTTTAAGTGCCATTGCGCATGCACATCAAATTATTGTGATGGATGAAGGTACTATTAAAGAAAAAGGGACGCATGAAGAGCTAATGGAACTAAAAGGGATGTATTATGAAATGTATCAGTTACAGCAATTAGAGAATCTTGTGGAAAAAGGGAGGGATGTCTGATGAATGAAAAACAGCCAACACTGACTGGGAAAGACCAATGGCTAGTTCTTAAAAGACTGCTGACCTACTTAAAACCACATACAAAGATGATTGCTTTTGCATTGTTTTTATTAATATTAACGGTTACTGGAGATATCCTTGGACCATATTTAATAAAAACGTTTATGGATAATTATTTAACACCAAGAGAATTTCCTACTGGACCACTCGTTGGTCTGGCATTGGGATATATATTTATCCAAATTGGAAATGTTCTCGTAAGTTACTTCCAGTTGTTAAAGTTCCAAGAGATTGCATTAAAAATCATTCAACAGATGCGTATTGATGTCTTTTCGAAAGTTCATCGCCTAGGGATGCGTTATTTCGATAAGACTCCTGCAGGTAGCATCGTATCTAGGGTTACCAATGATACCGAGGCAATTAAGGATATGTTTGTTAGTGTATTAGTAGGCTTTGTACAAAGTGGGTTCCTAGTTATTGGAGTCTATATTGCTATGTTCTTACTGAACGTAAAGCTTGCATTAATTACTACCATTTTGTTGCCTATTTTGTTTGTCATCATCATCACCTACCGTCGATACAGCTCGGTAGTTTACCAGGACTTAAGAGAACGACTAAGTCAGTTGAATGCAAAGCTGGCAGAGTCTTTACAAGGGATGACTATGATTCAAGCATTTAGACAGGAAGATCGGTTGCAGGATGAGTTCAATGATATCAACGAATCACATTGGAAGGCTGGAAGAAGAAATATAAAGCTAGACAGCCTGTTACTGCGACCAGCAATCGATATGGTATATGCTTTAGCAATTATTATTCTCCTCAGCTACTTTGGAGTCACTTCCATGGACAATATCGTGGAGGTTGGGGTGATCTATGCTTTTGTTACTTATATAGATAGATTTTTTGAGCCAATCAACCAGGTGATGCAAAGGTTATCGATTTTTCAATTAGCGATTGTTGCTGCATCTAGGGTATTTAAGCTGTTAGACGAGAGTGATTTGGCGCCTACACAAAAAAATGTGGAAACAGCTACGATTGACAAAGGGAAAATAGAGTTTCAAAATGTTACTTTTTCCTATGATGGAAAAACGGATGTCTTAAAGAATATCTCATTTACTGCTGAGCCAGGCCAAACAGTAGCATTAGTAGGCCATACAGGAAGCGGGAAAAGCTCAATTATAAATCTACTTATGCGTTTCTATGAATTTGAACATGGAGATATAAAAATTGACGGGCACTCTGTGAAAGATTTCCAGACTGCTGAAATTCGAAACAAGATGGGGTTAGTGCTACAAGATCCATTCCTTTTTTATGGGGATATTGAGAGCAACATAAGACTTCACGGTCACGATTTGACTGACGAAGAAGTGAGAGAAGCAGCTGAATTCGTGCAAGCCGATAAGTTTATAGAAAAATTACCAAATGGATATAAGCAGAAAGTGTCGGAAAGAGGGTCTACGTTCTCGAGTGGTCAAAGACAGCTAATAGCGTTTGCAAGAACTATCGCAACGAATCCTAAAATCCTTGTTTTAGATGAAGCAACTGCAAATATCGATACTGAGACTGAGGTTGCCATCCAAAGCAGCTTAGAAAAAATGCGTAAAGGAAGAACGACTATTGCTATTGCGCATCGTCTAAGTACAATTCAAGATGCAGAATTGATCCTCGTTCTTCACCATGGGGAAATAGTAGAAAGAGGCACACATCAGCAATTATTGAATGAGAAAGGTCTATATCACAAAATGTACCTGCTTCAAAATGGGGTAGTCGAGGATATAGCATAAAAAATTCAAAAAGCTGTCACAAGCTTTAATAGGGTAAAAGTTAAGGAAATTTGATACGATAGGAACAGTAATTTGGAAAGGAAGACTGCCGTGAGTACAGATCTTAACTTACTACTGGCGTTCGGTGCTGGGTTTTTAAGCTTTATTTCCCCATGCACTTTACCGTTGTATCCTGCATTTTTATCCTATATAACTGGTATGTCACTAGAAGAAATTAAAACAGATAAAAAGCTAATGCAAAAAAGAGGCATGCTACATACATTATTTTTCTTGCTTGGTTTCTCTGCTATATTTATCGCATTAGGATTTGCCACATCGTTAATTGGTACATTTTTTATCCAGTATGATGACTTAATCCGTCAAGTTGGTGCAATTTTTATCGTTGTATTTGGATTAATAGTCGTTGGAGTTTTTAAACCGGAATTTTTAATGAAAGAAAAAAAATTACATTTTAAAAACAGACCATCTGGATACTTAGGGACTTTTTTAATAGGTATGGCTTTTGCAGCAGGCTGGCAACCTTGTACCGGTCCGATTCTAGCGTCTGTATTATTACTAGCTGGATCTAATCCTGGTTCAGGCGTCTGGTATATGCTTGCATATGTTCTAGGCTTTGCAATCCCATTCTTTGTTCTGTCCTTCTTTATCACTAGATTGAACTGGATTCGTAAAAATAGTAATCTGATTGTTAAAGTCGGTGGCTATATTATGATTGCTTTAGGGATTCTATTGTTTTTCGACGGATTAACTTATATAATTCGTATATTAAGCCCTATTTTTGGAGACTTTACTGGATTTTAAATAAGGAGGCAACGATATGCCGACAGTTTTAGTAGTGGATGACGCAGTATTCATGCGTACAACGATTAAACGAATGCTAGATGATCATCCATTTGAGATAGTGGGCGAAGCCGCTAATGGGCTTGAGGCTATCGAGCAATATAGAAAGTTAAAACCAGATGTAGTCACAATGGATGTTACTATGCCAACGATGACGGGACTCGAAGCAGTAAAGCATATTATTGCTGAATTTCCAGAAGCCAGGATAGTAATGATTACTGCACTTGGGCAGCAAAAGCTTATTGTCGATGCGTTGGAATACGGAGCAAAGGATTTCATCACTAAACCGTTTGATCCGGACCAACTCATCAATGTGTTACGCAATGTAACAGACATATATTAAATCTATAAAATGAAGAAACTAAAAGATATGGGGAATACCAATGTTAGAAAATATTCCGGCCAATGTTATGATCATTGTCTCAACAGTCATTGCGCTAGGTATGGGAATTCTAGTAACAACCTTACGGGCAAAATCAGCAAAAAAACCAGCAAGTGCTAAAAAAATATTATTACCCCCTTTGTTTATGTCAACCGGGGCATTAATGTTTGTGTTTCCCTTCTTTCGAGTAACGCTAGCGCAAATAGGTGAAGCTTTGTTAATCGGAATGTTATTTTCTATCGTTCTGATATGGACGTCTAAGTTTGAGCATAAGGATGGAGAAATCTATCTGAAACAGTCAAAAGCATTCATCTTCATATTAATCGGGCTTTTAATCATTCGTTTAGTTGGCAAGATTGTTCTTAGCTCTACAATCGATGTGGGAGCATTAAGTGGAATGTTTTGGATTTTAGCATTTGGGATGATTGTCCCTTGGAGAATTGCAATGTTCATACAGTTTAAGAAAATGCAAAAACAGCCAATATAAAAACGAGCATCCTTTTTAAGGGGTGCTCGTTTTTTTTCGATCCTCTGACAAAGCAAAATACTTTTCAAATGGTGAAACATCTACTTCCATTTCCTTGAGTTTCTTACGTAAAAACTTATGATCTCTTTTAGGAGTGGCGATGATATAGCCACGTATCAACAGTTCCTGTGTGATAGCCTTGGCATTTTCTTTTAAAGCAATTTCTCCAATTTTCCCAGCTATTTTTTGTTTTGCAACAGGTCTGAATAAATCAGGTACTGGAGTAACTAGCTCATTTAACAAAGCTTTTTGTTCATCGTTCCATAGGTGTATCGTTTTATCTACATAATATTCTTCCCAGTCGAGATCAGATTTACCATCTCTTTTAGGCATCGATTTGAGGAACTTTCGGAACATGAAAAATCCGCCTATACCCATCAAAGACACTAAGACAACAACCCAAAAAAGTATAAACCACATAAACCATCCTTCTAACAATCTCTTCACCTCATTCTTCTATCTATTAGTATAAGGTGTTTGAAATAATTTTTCATCAGGAATGTATCCTTTCGAGTAAAAACTTTCTATATAGAGAGTGAAGGGAGGTGATTCAGATGGCTAATTTAGAACACAAGCATTCCGTATTAAGAATTACTTTTGAAGCTGGTATGGGTGAAAATGGTAAGTTAAAAACAAAGTCAAAAACGTATCGAAATGTAAAAGCTAGTGCTACTGCAGACCAATTAGAAGCTGCGGTAATAATTCTCTCAGGCTTATCCGCAAGTCCATTTATCATAGCAGAGAAAGTACAAACATCTAATTTAAACTAAAAATAGGGAGGGTAAAACATGGCTAAAACATTACAACTTCAATTTGAAACAGATAATGGGAAGGAATTGACCTTATCAGTAGACGAGCCTCGCGAAAATCTAACTCGTGAGGAAATAGAAGCAGGGATGCAATCACTCATTAACAGCAACACTTTTCATGTAGATAGCTTTAGTCTAAGCGGTATTAAAGGTGCTAAAGTTGTGGAACGTAATGTCAATTCTATAATCTAACATGGTTAGGGGGGTATTAAGAGAGAACAGCTCTTAATACCTTTTCAATTTTGAACCGGAGATTGGAAAAATAGCAGAGAGCATGTTTGAAAAATGGCTTGGATCTTCTAGTAAATAGTGTTATAGTCGCTTGTACTTTTGGAGAAGATGAAAAGGAGGTAATCCCTATGGACCAGTGGCTTTCAGTTATTCAAGATGTAGGCTTTCCTATTTTTGTGTCATTCTATTTAATGCACAGAGTAGAGAGCAAGCTTGAAGAAATTAAAAATGCACTGTTATCCTTGAGCAATGTATAGACACAAAACTGTTGAAATCTAAAAGACAGAGTAGTTGAACGCAATATCCACATTGGTTAAGATTAGGCTAGGATGTTATAAAGGAGTCATACAATGAAAAAAATATTGGGTATTATAATGATAAGCTTATTGGTACTAGCAGGTTGTGGAAGCAGTGACTTTAAAGCCCAAACAAACTGGGAAATAGAAGAATTTGAGTTTGACAATCAACGAGGCGAAGAAACTTCTTTAGAGGATTTAAAGGGAACGGTTTGGTTGGCTACTTTTATCTTTACGAATTGTGAAACAATTTGTCCGCCAATGACCTTTAATCTTGCAGAAATACAAGGAATGCTAAAGGATAAAGGTATAGAGGATTATAAAATTGTGGGATTCAGTGTAGACCCTGAGGTGGATACGCCGGAAGTTTTACAAGAATACTTGGACATGTTTGAAGTGCCTGATCAAAGTAACTGGGAGCTTTTAACTGGTTATTCTCAGGAATATATCTCCCAATTTGCCGAGCAATCGTTTAAAGCACTCGTTCGAAATAATCCAAATGATGACCAAGTAATTCACGGATCTCGTTTTTATTTGATCGATCAAAACGGTGTTGCAGTTAAAAATTACACCGGATTCGAAGACGTACCTAAAGAAGAAATTGTAATTGACATGGAAACATTGATTGAAGAAGGTAAATAAATTCATATTTAAAACCTATTAAAAATTCTTTGGAATTGTTGATAGGTTTTTTATATTGACTAATAAGACTAAGCTTTGACCTCAAAATATATTCAAGGATTCTTCTGAGCTAAAAATTTTTAAATAAAACAATAAAAAAGAGGCTACCTCCAATTTTTGATATTAATCAAAGCTTGGGGCAGTCTCTTTTTTTAGAAATGATTTTTTAAATCCGTGTTAGCTTCATTAAAATTATTTACGCATACTTTTCAAGATTAAACTTAAAATAGCAACTAGGATAATAGCACCGATTAATGCTGGAATAATTGCCATGTCCCAAATTACTGGTCCCATATCAGGGAAAATCATTCCACCGATCCAAGCACCAATGATACCAGCGATAATGTTTCCTATAATTCCACCAGGAATATCCTTACCAAGAATTAGTCCTGCTAGCCAACCGATGATCCCACCGATGATTAAGTATAAAATTAGTCCCATTTTCTTTCATCTCCTCAAATATTTATTATTTCGATTACACTCTTTGTATAGCCAACATGAGAAGACGTTAAACCTCATACTTTTTAATTTAAATATTCCGTCTTTAGTTTCCCGGAAAATTCATGATTTACTTCTCGAATAGCATACTGAGAAACACACAAGCTAAAATAACATAATCATATTTCTCAATATAGTTTCTAAGAGTATAATGAAAAACACTAGGAATTGGTTACCGACTTCTATAAAAGGACTTAACTATGGAATAGAAAACGATTAACACACCATTCTAATAAAAACCAAATAATAGTGATTCCATGGTGATTGCCTTAATCGCATACCAATACCGAGCGTGTCCGATTATACGAAAGGGAAACAATTAATTCACCTTTTGTAAAGTACATAGATATTAGAAGTAAAATAAGTGAAGTATAAAGAGAGAAAAGAAATTAGATTGCAAGGTTGTATAGTGGGTATAAGAATAGATATAAACAAAACATAGTGTAGTGGAGGTAAATAATGTTTCTTGAAAAAAACAATACAATACGTGCAGAGCTTTTTAGACTTGTAGATTCATTAAGCGAGGAGGAGTTCAATCGAAAACCTGATCAAAACTCTTGGTCACCAAAAGAGATTATGGAACATTTGGTTAAAATGGAGAATACGATTGTAAAAGGGATTAAGTCGGAGTTAGCTAATCCTAATAGTCCGCATGCGAAAAAAAAGCCGATTCAGGTTTCGACCCTTCGTTTGATCAAAGTTAAGGCGCCAAAGTATACCGTGCCGAAGCCAGATTACGAGACAAAAGAGGTGATGAAAAGTCAATTACATGCAGCTAGAATGGAATTATTAAAAGTATATGCTAATAATGATTATCAAGTTTTTCAAGATAAATCACTAAAGCATCCTTTATTCGGCAGGGTACCACTTGTACAGTGGTTTCCATTCGTTGGTTTACATGAAAAAAGACATTTAAAGCAATTAGAGAAAACTATTAAAAAGATAAAAGGTCATAAGAATTAATTATTACTTATAATAATTTTAATGTAATTTACTTATCGCTAGAGTTAAGTTATGATTAATGGTGGAGAAAAGTTACTTGAATAGAGTCTTTTCAATAGATATTAGGAGGAATACAAATGGCAAAAGATAGCTTACACAATAGCCGTACTTCTTTCACGCTAAATGGAAAAGAATATACTTATTATCGTTTAGCTGCTTTAGAAGAAGCAGGAATTGCAAACGTATCACGTCTACCTTACTCAATTAAAGTATTACTAGAGTCTGTGTTACGTCAACATGATGGATATGTAATTAAAGATGAGCACGTTGAACAATTAGCAAAATGGGGTAAAGATGCGGATCCAGAAGCAGAGGTTCCATTTAAGCCTTCTCGAGTTGTCCTACAAGATTTCACAGGAGTACCAGTAGTAGTTGATTTAGCAGCATTACGTTCTGCGATGAACGAAATGGGCGGAAATCCAGATAAAATCAACCCTGCTATTCCAGTTGACCTTGTTATCGACCACTCCGTACAAGTAGATAAATACGGTACGGCATCAGCTTTACAAGCAAACATGGATCTTGAGTTTGAACGTAATGCAGAACGCTACAATTTCTTGAAATGGGCACAAACTTCATACGATAACTTCCGTGCTGTACCTCCAGCAACTGGTATCGTTCACCAAGTTAACCTAGAGTACTTAGCACCAATCGTTCATGTGAACGAAAGTGCTGACGGAACACTAGAAACATTCCCAGATTCAGTAGTAGGTACTGATTCACATACAACAATGATCAATGGTCTTGGTGTTCTTGGATGGGGTGTAGGTGGTATCGAAGCTGAAGCAGGAATGCTTGGTCAACCTTCTTATTTCCCAATCCCAGAAGTTATCGGGGTAAAATTAGTAGGAGATCTTCCAAACGGAACTACTGCAACTGACTTAGCGCTTAAAGTTACTCAAGTACTTCGTCAACGCGGTGTTGTTGGTAAATTTGTTGAGTTCTTTGGTCCTGGTGTATCTAAATTACCACTTGCTGACCGTGCAACAATCGCTAATATGGCTCCAGAATATGGTGCAACATGTGGATACTTCGCAATTGATGAAGAATCTCTTGAATACTTGCGTCTAACTGGCCGTGAAGAAGAGCATATCGAAGTAGTTGAAGCTTACCTAAAAGCAAATGACATGTTCTTTGATCCAGCTTTAGAGCCTGTTTATACAGATGTAATTGAAATTGACCTTGGAGATATCCAAGCTAACCTTTCAGGACCAAAACGTCCACAAGATCTAATTCCTCTTACTGATATGAAATCTCGTTACCGTGAAAGCGTAGTAGCTCCTCAAGGTACACAAGGCTTCGGATTATCAGAGAAAGAATTTGATAAATCTGCAACTGTTAAATTTGAAGACAGAGATGTTGTTATGCCAACTGGTGCTGTAGCTATTGCTGCAATCACTTCTTGTACAAACACATCTAACCCATATGTAATGCTTGCAGCTGGTTTAGTTGCGAAAAAAGCAGTAGAAAAAGGATTGAAAGTTCCTGCTTACGTAAAAACTTCATTAGCACCAGGTTCTAAGGTTGTTACTGGTTATTTACAAGATTCAGGACTAGACAAATTCCTTGATGAAATCGGATTTAACACAGTTGGATACGGCTGTACAACATGTATCGGTAACTCTGGTCCATTATTACCAGAAATCGAGAAAGCAATCATTGACGAAGATCTTTTCGTAACTTCTGTTCTTTCTGGTAACCGTAACTTTGAAGGTCGTGTACATCCATTAGTAAAAGCTAACTACTTAGCTTCACCACCATTAGTAGTGGCTTATGCTCTTGCAGGTACTGTTGACATCGATCTTCAAAAAGATTCATTTGGTAAAGACGCAGATGGTAACGAAGTATACTTTGCTGATATTTGGCCTTCAACTGAAGAAGTTAACCAAGTGCTTTCTAAAGTAGTTACTCGTGAGCTATTCCAAAAAGAATATGCACGCGTATTTGATGAAAACGAAGCTTGGAATGCTATTGAAACTTCAACTGAATCATTGTATTCATTTGATGACAAATCAACTTATATTCAAAACCCACCATTCTTCCAAGGATTATCTAAGGAGCCAGGTTCAATTGAAACGCTTGCTGGACTTCGCGTAGTTGCGAAATTCGGTGACTCTATTACAACTGACCATATCTCTCCAGCAGGTGCTATCGGTAAAGATACACCAGCAGGTAAATACTTGCGTGAGAATGGAGTAGAAATTCGTGATTTCAACTCATATGGTTCACGTCGTGGTAACCATGAAGTAATGATGCGTGGTACATTCGCTAATATCCGTATCCGTAACCAAATTGCTCCTGGTACAGAAGGTGGATACACTACTTACTGGCCAACGGGCGAAATCATGTCTATCTATGATGCTGCTATGAAGTACCAAGAAGAAGGTACTGGTTTAGTAGTAATCGGCGGAAAAGATTACGGGATGGGATCATCTCGTGACTGGGCAGCAAAAGGAACAAATCTTTTAGGTATTAAAGCTGTTATTACAGAAAGCTTTGAGCGTATTCACCGTTCAAATCTTGTAATGATGGGTGTTCTACCACTTAACTTCTTACCAGGAGAAAATGCTGAAACTTTAGGATTGACTGGTAAAGAGGAAATCAGCATTAACATTGCTGAGGGAGTTAAACCTCGTGATATCCTGAAAGTAACAGCTAAAGCTGAAGATGGTTCTGTAAAAGAATTCAACGTGCTTGCTCGTTTCGATTCAGAGGTTGAGGTAGATTACTACCGTCATGGTGGTATCCTTCAAATGGTATTACGTAACAAAATGCTAGAAGCTTAATAAATAGATTAAAGGACCTAAATCTTAAATGATTTAGGTTCTTTTTTTGGTGTTTAGGAAATTATAAAATTCTGAACCTGTGGATAAATTGATGTCTAGCTACCTCACCTTGCCCCTCGGGGTCAAATGGATAAAAGCTCCGGTGGCTGAGGAACTGCCTCCTCGCTTTTCCCCATTTGCCTGTCGGGGCAGACATAGGTGTCTGGGCTTTTCTTGCATGAATTAACAAAATATTCTTTATAAGAACATATATTCGTGTTAGTATTTAAATAATGGGGGGATTTTATGAAAATAGAGGGTTTTGAACTGGCAGAGCGAATGAAATTTTATAAGGTACCTGGTATAAGCATTACATTTATTGATCAAGGGCAAATAAGTGAGGGTGTCAATGAAGGCTCCATAGAAAAGGGGTGTGAGAAAAATGTTAAAGAAGATACTCTTTTTAATGCTTGTTCGATAAGCAAGTTTTTAACTGGAATGCTAGTCATGAAGATCACCGAATTAGGGAAAATTAACCTAGATGAAGATATAAACAAGAAACTTGTAAGTTGGCATTTACCCGAAAATAAATTTACAAAACTAAAAGCGGTGACACTACGAAACTTACTATGCCATCAGTCGGGTATTAAAGACACTGTTAATAGTTTTACAGAGTTAAATTCAAATTATAGTGCCCCATCAATGATTAAACTTTTGGAAGGAGAAAGTCATTACAATGCTTACCCTATAAATGTTACATATGAACCTGGAAGTGAATTTCATTATTCAGATGCAGGATATTGTATCATTCAGCAAATTATAGAAGACGTTCTAAAAGAACCATTTCCGCAAGTAATGGATAAATTCATTTTTCGACCTTTAAATATGGAAAATAGTAAATATGTTAGTAGTTCGTCTAGTATATGTAAGGAAAACTTTTCATGTGGTCACAGCAAGCACGGAGACGTAGTGGAGGGAAAATATACGATCTATCCATACTCAGCTGCTTCAGGATTATGGTCTACATCTAAGGATATTGCCAAGCTAGTACAAGAACTAATGAATGCACTAAAAGGAGAAAGTATAACAGGCATTTCTTCAATGGTTGCTAAAGAATTGATTACTCCCCAAGGAGGAAAAGAATGGTCTGGACTTAGCGTGTTTCTTGATAAAGTAGGGAATGAGCTAGAAATTACATCACTTGGGTGGGGTGTAGGCTATCAAAGTATGATGGTGGCGTTTCCATATTTAAACAAAGGTGCTGTGATCATGACTAACGCTGATCTCGGTGTTCATCAGCTAGATGGTATTATCGGTGAAATATATCAAGCATGGATTAATTCTTAAGGGAGGGCAACGAATGAGGATAATAATGGCTTCACCAACTGAAATACATAAAGTAAATTCCTTTTTTATAGAGCATTTAAATCCTATTAGCAGCGAGCTATACTCCGCTGAGTTTTTGTGTCCTCTTGGCATACAAGCAGCAATTAGAAGAAATCAAATGGTTGTAGCCGTAGTAGATGGTGAAATAGTTGGAGCAGTGCGGTTTTATCCAAAGAAAACAACTAATACTATCTCGCTTTATCAATTTGCTATAAGCAAAGAGCATCGTGGAAAAGGAATTTTAAAAAAAATGTTACTTATTATAAAGTCTGCACCTATTCTTGCTCTCTGCCCAGTTGCTTCTGAATTTAACAATTACTTTTTAAAAACGGATTGGAAGCTACAGGAAAAAAGAGGCGAGTATAACGAATGGATATTTCATTAAGAGCAGCTCTACAACATTTTTGGCAGGTTAACTCCCAACTATGAATGAACATTTGTAGAAATCGGAGATAGCTCTAGCGAGGGAGTTAAGCAGATAACAAATCATAAACAACCAAAAACAACTGTGTCTAAGATTTATTTATTCTTAGCTTTGTTAAAGTTATTGGTTGATTTTGACTAACAATTCTTTTTTTATAGTGACTGTAAACATAAACAAAGGAACTTTCAAATGGCTATTAAGAACATAAATAGATGATGAAATTGGGGTTGGTGACAGTTTTTCAGCTTTGTTTATGCGAGTAAATATTTTAGCAATCGATAAGCTGTCGCCGTTTATTGATTGGAGCGCCAGACGGCGACTCCTACGGGATGAGTGAGACAGATAAGCCATCACAGCCACGCGCGTAAGCGATGGGTGATGGCTTATCGCTCACCCCGAGGAAAGCATCCGGCTGGTGCGAAAAATCAATTCTACTCTCTGATCTAAGATTTCTTTGGATCATAAATCAACCTCAACCTTTAACATACCCTTATTCTTTAACAATTCTCTACATGAGCTAAGTCTGGTATAGGATACTTCACTTCCGAAAAGTTATGGATAAGCAACTCTTCTTTTATTATTTGTCCTGTTCTTTTATCTATAGTCTTTCTCCAAGTCTCGTTTTGACGAAAGTTTTTCCCGTTTTGTTTTAAAAATTGATGATTTCTTTCATCAATATGATATGAATAGGGCATTTCTTCTTTGGAGAAAATGGCACCCTTCAAATGTTTATCCGTTACCCAAACCTTTATTTGAAATGAGCTAGGTGTCGGATTATAAAATCGTAAATCAACGTAATTGTAAAAAACACTGGCTCCACTACCAAAAGGAAGCGTACGTCCCGAATCAGGAAAAGGATCAAAACTATGATGATGTCTTTCTATAACATCAAGAGGTGAGTGTAGCACCATCCAATATAAGAGGTTTGCAAGCTAACATATCCCACCGCCAATGCCCTTCTTCACCTCTCCTCTGGAGAGCTGCATGCCTTCAATATAGCCTTTTGCTTTTGTAGCTTTTCCAACAAGCTTCCAAAAGGAAACAATCTCTCCAGGTTTGATAATGATTCCATCTATTTTACTAGAAGCAATCTTCAAGTTTGTTATTTTGTTTTCTTGCAATTGAGGGTCGCTTTCACCTAATGTCCTTCTCAGCAATGATTGGTGTTTTTTGCAGGTGTATGGAAATGTGGTTGACAGTAACTTGCTGGTAGCTAGCTTTTGCACATCTTGTAAATTGATTATCGACCTGACTAATCTTTTCTGTTGAATACGTAGGTGATAGAAAATTGGATGGAATTCAGATAATCTCAATTTTATTTTCCTCCCTGCTTTTTACTTGAAGTTTTTATCATGAAAAAGCTAATATAAGTTTCTTACTTATTTCTTCCATTCAGGCTGGGTAATAGAAAAAATAAAAGCGTCATGTGATTCGGTATCTTGATATAGATAACCTTTTAAGACACCTTCTTTTTCAAAGCCCATTTTTAAGAGTAAGGCGAATGATGCTTTATTTTGAGGGAAGGTTACAGCCCCTATACGAAAAAGTTTTAATTCATTAAAGCAATAATCAATCACGGCTTCTACAGCTTCCGTCACAATTCCTTTTCTCCAATGGGCGGGCAATAGATCATAGCCGATTTCCGTTCTTTTGCTATGTAAGGCTAGGTTATTTAACCCTACTGTACCTATTAATTCTCCTGTTTCTTGCCAAACGATTCCCCACCGCATGGATCTTTTTTGCTCAAACCCATTTGCAAAGGATTTTACCATTGCTGCTGCTTGGTCGACGCTAGTTAATGGGGACATTCCGTAATATTGAATGACTGCTTCATTGGAAAAAATGGAGTAAATGCTAGCCACGTGCTCTTCATTTATTTCTATTAAATTTAATCTCTCTGTCTTTAATATTGGAAAACTCATTTCATAACCCCTTTTCTAAAATTCATATATTTTAGCATAACTGTAATTATCTATCTATTCAATTAAATTTTATGTTAGGATATGTTTAAATAAACGGTTTCTTTAGGGGGGATTCGATGGAACAACCAACAATATTAGTATCTAAGCTTACATCACCAATTCCTTCTTCTAATTACATGAGAAGGTCCTCTCTAATTAAAAAGTTAAAAAGTAAAGCAGATAAAAAGGTTTGTCTTTTACATAGTGGTGCAGGATTTGGAAAAAGCTCTGCGCTTGCTCAATATTTCTACGACACAAAGGAAGCGTTTTCATGGTACTCAATATCCGAGGAGGACGATAATATTCTTCCTTTTCTTCGTTATATAGTGCATAGCATACGAAGAGTGGTTCCAACGTTCGGGAGTAGTCTACTAGAAGACAATATTCATTTCATATATCCAAAGGAGACAGAGTTGACTAGATGGTATTCTCTATTTTGTAACGAACTAGCCATGATTAATACCCCTTTTACGATTGTCTTAGATGATTATCATTTAGTTGACCATGTATTCCATATAAATTATGTAATCGAAAAAATAATAGAATTTCTACCTCCTTCTATTAATCTCGTTATAGCTTCTCGGATTCGACCGAAGTGGACTGTGTTGCTCAAGCTTAAATTAAACGGTCAACTAGTTGAGCTAAAAGAACAGGATTTTATGTTTAGCGAGGAAGAAATTCAAGTGTTCTTTGAAGATTATCATGAAAAGTCGATTACTAACGTGGAAGCAGAGAATATTTTAAAGCTAACGGAGGGATGGGCGATTGCCATCCAATTGATTGCTGTTCAATTAGTAGAGTCTCAGAAAACGATAGCAGATCTTACTAAATTTGCGCTTAATGATTTGTTTTCCTATCTTTCTGAAGAAGTATTTTCTAATATGTCACCAAAAGATCAGCTTTCTTTATTGAATTTCAGTATATTTCCTGTCTTTTCTGCTGAAGAAATAGATGAATTCTTCGGTAAGGAAGAATTTGCTCAGTTTGAGATATTAACCTCTAGTCATTCCTTTATCCAAAAGTTAAGTGATTCCAATACTTATAGATTTCACGCTTTGTTTCAACAATTTTTAGAAGATAAGTGGCTCAATACGAATTCTATTGGTTTTTATGAAACACATAAAGAAGTCGCTAGTTTTTTTAAAGAGAAAAATAACGTCGTCCAAGCTATATATCACGCCGTAAAATGTAAAAACGAACAATTTTTAGCCGAGATGATTATTCCGAACGCCAATTCCATGATTTTGGCTGGTCAATTCGATTGGCTGCTGGAGTTGATGAAGGATCATTTATCTCCTTCTACAAGAGAACATTTTTATGAACTCTATTATTTTGAGGGGGAATGTCATCGATATCGAGCGTTTTATGAAAAAGCGAGGAAATCATATGAAAAGTGCCTAGCAATGGCTCAGGCAAAGCAGAATATTCTTTACATGAGCAGAGCTAATGCAGGGATTGCCCATATTTATCTAGATACGATTCAACCAGCATTAGCAAAATCATTTTTAGAGGAAGCTATTAAATGGGCAAATGATAGCAAAGAAATATCAAATGACGAGCAGAATTCCCTAAAAAGACTCCATGCGGAGAATTTAGTTAATTTAGGCAGGTCGAAAGATGCCAGTGAGTGGGTAACAAGGGAAAAGTTAGATCCATTTATTTTAAGAAATGGTAACTTGGATGCCCGAATATATTTAAGAACTGGAATGTTAAATGATGCTATACGAGTTTTAGAGATGAGACTAGAGGATGAACTAGCAATACCGGATTCTCATCGTGAAACTGCCTTACTGCTCTCCTTCATTTACTCATTGACAGGGGACACCGAAAAAGCGAAAAAAGCAGCTAACAAAGGAATTGAAACTGGCATTAAGGAAAAATCAGGCTTTGTGGAAGCGGTGGGATGGATTAGAAAAGGTCATGCGGAAATATTACATAATCCATTTGACCTTCATACTCCTGAAACACTTTATTTAAAAGCTGTTCAACGTATGGAGGATTTGAATGTTTCGAGAGCTAAAGCTGAGCCTTACTTGGGACTTTCCATTTTAAAGTCCCGGCAAGGAAAATTTCAGGAAGCTATTAGTTATGGGGAAATGGGATTACGTGAAACAATCAGAAGTAATGATTATTGGTTATCTGCATATATAATGCTTGGTCTGTCCATTGTTTATTATGAAAATGAAGATTTAGATAAGGCAGAAGCACGGTGTCAGGAGGCAGCAACATTATTTTATGAAAACGGAGATATATACGGAGAAATGGCCAGTAATTATTGGCTTTCTCGTATTTATGCTGACCTTCAAATGAATGAGTTATTTATAAGTTCCATGGTTACATTCGCAAAAATATGTGTTGAAAATAATTTTCTTTTCTTTTTACAGAAAGAAACAGTATTTGGTCCAGTTGACTTACAGATAAATTTTCCCCTTATAAAAAAAGGCTTACTTCTAACCAAAAATAAAGATACTTTTTTACAAACGCTGAGAGAAAAATTAGTTGTACGAGAGGAGATTGCCTATCCTGGATATTCTTTAAGACTTCAACTTTTAGGCTCCTTTACGTTATATATGGGAATTCATGAAGTAGAGGAAAGAAAGTGGCAAAGGGAAAAATCGAAGGAACTTCTTACTTATTTATATTTGAATAAAAGTCGTTTTGTACCTAAGGAAGAATTAATAAGAAGCTTATGGAAAGAAAAGGCCGATGAAAAATCATCTGATCGAGATTTTAAGGTTATTTTAAACGCATTGCTTAAAGTGATCGAACCAAGTAGGGAAGCTAGGGGAGAATCATATTTTATAATCCGAAAGCAATCGATGTATAGGCTAAACCCAGAGTCAGTGGTGAGAAGTGATTTAGAAACTTTCAATGATTACGCTACACTTGGTATGCTTGAAAAAGATGCTTCCTTAGCATTAGAGCACCTATTGAAGGCAGTGAGACTTTATAATGGCAGCCTATTAGAAGGAAAGCCAGCGATTGAGTGGATTTCCCATGAACGGGAGAAAACAGAACAACAGTATATATTGGTATTAGAAAGATTAGCGCAAACGAGTACACGTTTGAAGGACTTTGAGAAGACAATTTACTGGTCCCAGAAGCTTATCCACTTAGATCATACGTGGGAAGAGGCCTATCGTTTGCTCATGTTTGCTTATTATCAGCTTCAAAATAGAACGCAGGCAGTTAAATGGTATGAGCGCTGTGTAGCGACTTTGCACGAGGAGCTTCACGTAGAACCTATGCAAACGACTATTCAAATGTATGAGATGATTATCAATTATGGGTAAATTTTAAGGATATAAATATTTTTGAGCTTTACTAATTTTATTAACACAATGGCATTCATTTTAGACAGGTTTACTGGCGCGAATCGAATAGCTTTAGCAATGGTGCAATAGGCAAGACAAAAATAAATGAAATTATCGACCATGAATTATCTGCTAACGAATAAAACATAAAAAAGGCTTCGAAAATTTACGTACAGTAAAATTTTCGAAGCTTTTTTAATTTTACATGATTGCCCTAGCCAAGAATTTTGCAACTTATTTGTAACTCCGATTTTGTACAGTTAAAACGAAGCATGAGAGCGCTTACAAAATAATTGGGAGGTTAAGAACATTGAAAAAATGGATTCTATTTCTAATGCTATTATCGGTTTTATTTTTTAGTGCGGCTTGTAGTGAGGAGTCAGGTGAAGCTACTCCTGTTTCAGGCGAGGTGCAGGAAGGCGAGACTATTAAAATTGGTGTACTTGCTTCGTTGACTGGAGCACTGGAGTCGTACGGGAAGCAAACTAGAAACGGTTTTGAACTTGGTTTAGAGTATGCGACTGGCGGGACAATGGAGATAGCTGGCAAGAAAATTGAGGTTGTTTACGAGGATACAGAGACTAAACCTGAGGTTGCTGTTCAAAAAGCGACAAAGCTTTTGGAAGAGGATGAAGTAGACTTCTTAGTTGGTTCCTCTAGTTCTGGGGATACGTTAGCTGTACTGCCACTTGCTGAGGAATATGAAAAGATTATGATCGTGGAACCTGCTGTAGCTGATAGTATCACGGGTTCTGAATTTAATCCATATATATTCCGTACGGCTCGTAATTCTTCTCAGGATGCAGTTGCAGGAGCAGCAGCGATTGCTAAAGAAGGAGTGAAGATAGCGACCTTCGCACCAGATTATTCCTTCGGCTGGGATGGAGTCACAGCATTTAAAGCAGCAGCTGAAAAGCTGGGGGCAGAAATCGTATTAGAGGAATACGCTGACCCTGCTGCAACAGATTTCACATCTAATCTACAAAAGGTAATTCAAGCGAAACCAGATTATCTTTTCGTCGTTTGGGCTGGGGCTAACTCACCTTGGAACCAAATTGCTGACTTAAAATTGCAGGATAAAGGAATAAAAATCTCTACGGGTGCACCAGATATCCCTGCTCTATCTATTATGGAGCCGCTAATTGGTATGGAGGGATTTTCGGTTTATTATCACACATTACCAGACAATGAAATTAATGATTGGTTAGTTGAGGAGCATAAAAAACGTTTTAATGGAGAAGTCCCTGATCTGTTCACTCCTGGTGGTATGTCAGCTGCCATTGCCATCGTAGAAGCACTAAAAAAATCTGAGGGTAATACAGATGCCAATGAGCTCATTAAGTTGATGGAAGGTATGTCTTTTGAAACTGCAAAAGGAAAAATGACGTTCCGTGCGGAAGATCATCAGGCACTTCAATCTTTATATTCTATTAAACTAGAAAAACAAGATGGTATCCCGTACCCAGTACCGGTTCTGATTCGAGAATTGTCACCAGAAGAAACGGAGCCACCAATTATAAACAAGAAGTAACGATATTAAAGAATTGAAGAAACTGACTGCCTAACATGGATTAGGAATGAAACTAACCTTGTTATAGATCTTTTCTAAAGCAAGGTTAGTGTTTAAGAGAGGAGTCAATTCGAATGGAACCTATATTAAGAACGGAAAACCTGACAATTAAATTTGGAGGTCAAATTGCAGTAGACCATGTGAATTTTACTATGCCAGAAAAACATTTCAAATCGATTATTGGTCCAAATGGAGCTGGAAAGACAACTTTTTTTAATTTAATTAGTGGTGAATTGAAGCCAACAGAAGGCGATGTATTTTATAAAGGTCGATCTTTGGCTAAGTATTCTTCTATCGAGAGGACGCGACAAGGCTTAGGTAGATCCTTTCAAATAACAAATGTATTCCCAAATCTCACTGTCATGGAAAATGTTAGACTTGCGGTGCAATCGAAACAGAAAGTCCGTTATCAAATGCTTCGTCATTTTAGTAGCTACCATAAATTTCAGGAAGAGGCAGAACAGCTGTTGGAGATGGTTTTACTGTCTAAAAAAGCATATGCCTTTGCGAATGAGCTTTCTCATGGGGAAAAAAGAAAATTAGAAATTGCCATGCTTCTTGCTTTAGATACAGAGGTGCTGCTGTTGGATGAGCCGACCGCCGGTATGTCTTTAGAGGAGGTTCCAGCAATATTAGATGTGATCAAGCAGATTAAACAAAAGGGAGACAAAACCATTTTGTTGATTGAACATAAGATGGATATGATTTTGGACCTCTCCGACTCTATTATGGTTTTGTTCAATGGAAGGCTACTTGCAGATGGTAGCCCTGATGAAATCATGAACAATGAAACCGTTCAAAATGCATATTTGGGAGGTTTATACGATGAGCACCTTGCTTAAATTAGAAAACGTTCACACTTATATTGGTCAATATCACATTTTGCAGGGAGTCTCTTTTGAAGCGAGGGAAGGAGAAGTGAGTGTACTGCTTGGTAGAAATGGAGCAGGGAAAACGACCACTTTAAAAACGATTATGGGCCTTACACCCGCCTCCAAAGGAATCATAAAATACGATGACTCATCAATTGCCTCGCACGCTACTCATCAGATTGCCTCAAGTGGTATCGGCTATGTACCCGAGGATCAAGGTATATTCGGAGCATTAACCGTTGAGGAAAATTTAAAAGTAGCCATGAGAAAGGATGACGATGCTGCAAAAGAAAGGCAGGAATATGTCCTAGAGCTATTCCCAGATCTTAAAAAGTATTGGAAGAAGGATGGGGGGCATTTATCCGGAGGACAAAAACAAATGCTTTCGATGGCTAGGGCTTTCGTTAATGAAAGTAAACTTCTCTTAATAGACGAACCTTCAAAAGGTCTTGCACCGGTCGTTATTGAAAAGGTGATGGAAGCAATAATAGAGATGAAGAAGCAGACTACTATTATCCTGGTAGAACAAAATTTTATGATGGCAAGTAAAATCGGGGATACATACACACTAATCGATGATGGAGAAACTGTTCAATCAGGACAAATGAGTGAGCTAATCCAAGATGAAGAATTGAAGAGAAAATACCTCGGTATCGGGTAAAGGAGGAAGCTATATGGAGTTGATCATCAATTTATTGATAAACGGATTGGCAACTGGCATGTTGATATTTTTATTGGCAGCTGGATTAACCTTAATATTTGGGTTAATGGATGTCTTAAACTTTGCGCATGGAGGCTTATTTGCCTGGGGTGCTTTTTCTGGAGTATGGTTTTACAGTTTGACCGATAGCTTTACCTTAGCTCTGGTAGGAGCTGTTTTAACGGGAGCTTTATTGGGGTTCATAACCGAAAAGCTAATTATCACACCTGTTTACGGAAACCATGTACAGCAAATATTAATTACTCTAGGTTTCATGATTGTTCTTTCTGAAATGCTGAAGGTCGTTTTCGGACCAAACCAAATTCCAGCAAAAGTACCTCCTCTGTTAGCTGGAAGCTGGGAGGTTGGGGATGTCATCATTATTAAATATCGTTTATTTATCATCACCATTGGATTCATCGTGTTTGGTATTTTCCAATTCATTTTAAAACGAACAAAAATCGGTCTAACTGTACGCGCTGGTGTTATGAACAAGGAAATGGTGCAGGCGTTAGGTATAAATATAAAAAAGGTTTTTTTATATGTTTTTATGACAGGTGCAGCACTTGCAGCGTTAGGTGGTGCTTTAATGGCACCCTATTCAGGTGTGGTATACGCTGAAATGGGCATGGAGTATGCAATATTAGCCTTCATAGTAGTAGTCATTGGTGGAATGGGTAGTTTTCCAGGATCATTAATGGCAGCTATTTTAGTAGGTTTGTCAGGGAGCTTCATGGCGTATTATGTTCCAGCTCTATCACTTGCGGTAAATATGCTGCTAATGGCAGTCGTATTAATCTTCCGTCCGCAAGGTTTGTTTACTGCGAAAGGATGATACAAGGATGAAGTTAAAATCTACATTTCAAGTTAAACATGGCGTATTGTTGCTAATTATCGCTGCATTTACCATATTTCCATTTGTCTCAGATTCTAGAACATGGACTATTTTGCTGACTCAAATATTCATCTTTTCCATATTAGCGATGAGCTATGATATTTTGCTCGGTTATACAGGAATTGTATCCTTTGGTCATGCTATGTTCTTCGGTATGGGAGCATATTCCACGGCTATCATGTTAAACCACTTTGAGTCAACAGTCGGAATATTTATACTTTCAATTGCTGTAGGTATGGTTATTGCAGGGGTTATTAGCTTTTTAGTTGGATTGTTAACGCTACGTCTAAAAAGCCATTTCTTTGCCATGCTTACAATGGCGGTATCCGGACTATTTCTTGTCCTTGCAGAAAAGTGGAGAACTCTTACCTATGGAAATGATGGCTTTACATTTAGAGCTCCTGAAATTTTTAGAGATCGCATGGTGTTCTATCTATTGGTATTGGGGTGCCTCGTCCTAGTTTATCTATTCCTAAGAAGATTTGTAAATTCTCCTCTAGGTAAAGTGTTGATTGGAGTTAGAGAAAACGAGCAAAGAACAAAGTCACTTGGATACAACACGCTCTATTATAAGGTAATCGCTTCAGTAGTTGCGGGTGTAATTGCCAGTCTAGCAGGATCGTTATATGCGATATCGTTACGCTTTGTCAATACCAGTGTACTGACGATGGATATCACACTTGATGCATTATTAATGACAATTATAGGCGGTGTGGGCACACTTATTGGTCCTATTATAGGTGCAGGAGTTATTGAATTAGCACAGCATTATCTTTCTGGGCTAGCTAAGGAACATCCGATTTTTGAAAGATGGATTATATTCTTCGGTATTATTTATATTCTCGCCGTTATTTTCTTCCCTAGAGGCATAGTTGGAACCATTCAATATGCTTTCTGGAAACGGAAAAACAAAAAAAGTAATGTGGAAGTGGCTACTAAAAGGAGGGAGTTAGCAAAATGACGATAGGGATTGTCAGTACTGGAATATATATTCCAACAGATGTAATGACTGCTGAAGAAATCGCATTCCGTTCCAAACTCCCTATTGAAGTAGTCAAAAACAAAATGGGTATTTCAAAAAAGCCAATTCCAGGGAAAGATGATCATACAGTTGCAATGGGAATATGGGCAGCGGAGAAAGCATTGCAAAAAGGAAATGTGGATCCCAAATCTATCGATCTAATAATCTATATTGGGGAAGAGCACAAGGAATATCCCCTTTGGACAGCTGCCATTAAGATTCAAGAAGAGCTTGGCGCCTTTCACGCGTGGGGTTTTGATGTGGCGCTACGTTGTGGAACAACAATTATGGCAATGAAAGTTGCAAAGAGCATGATGCTCGCTGACCCCGCTATCCAAACAGTTTTGCTTGCGGGAGGTTATAGAAACAGTGACTTTATTGACTATACAAATGATCGGACGCGCTTCATGTTCAACCTAGGTGCAGGTGGAGCAGCAATGATTTTAAAAAGAGATTACGAGAAAAATACTGTTTTAGAGACGGATATAATCACGGACGGCTCTTTTTCAGAGGATGTATTGGTGCCTGTTGGAGGAACTAAGCAACCTTTATCACCTGAACATTTGGAGAATGGTTTGTATCGATTAGATGTAATGGATCCCGAGGGTATGAAGGCAAGACTAGAACAAAAATCGATGGACAATTTTTTAAAGGTTGTTAGGAATGCGCTTTTGAAAAGCGGATACAGTGACAACGATATCGATTATCTTGCCATCCTTCACATGAAAAGATCTGCACATGATTATGTCCTAGGTGAGCTGGGTTTGAATACGGAACAATCTATTTATTTAAGTGATTATGGGCACGTCGGACAGATGGATCAAATTATATCATTGGAATTAGCTGAAAAATCAGGGAAAATAAAAAGTGGAGATATTGTCGTTCTAGTAAGTGCTGGCATTGGCTACGCGTGGGGAGCAATAGTTATTAAATGGGGAATGGAAGGGAGAAATATATGAACATGACATTACAAAAAGTAACATTGGCAAATGGGGAGTCAATTACTTATAGGGAAAGAGCAGGGGGTAAGCGGATCCTCGTACTTGTTCATGGCAATCTGACGTCATCAAAGCATTGGGATCTACTAATGGATGCTTTGGATGATTCATTTACTGTAATTGCTATGGATATGAGAGGTTTTGGAGGCTCTACTTATCATACACGAGTAAATGGGATAAAGGATTTTTCAAATGATTTAAAAGGTTTTGTCGACCACCTTTCCCTTAAGAAGTTTGACTTGATCGGCTGGTCTACTGGGGGCGCAGTATGTATGCAGTTCGTTGCTGATTACCCTGGGTATTGTGAAAAACTGGTTCTCTTGGCGTCAGCGTCCACCAGAGGATATCCATTCTTTGGGACGAATGCAGATGGCACGCCTAACTATAATGAAAGACTACAAACGATTGAGGAAATCGAGAATGATCCATCAAAAACGAAGGCGATGCAAGGATTGTATGATACAAAAAACAAAGAGGGCTTAAGGGCTGTATGGAATGCTGCAATCTATACACAAAGTAAACCGAATGAGCAATTATATGAAGAATATTTAGACGATATGCTGACACAACGAAATTTAGCTGATGTGTATCACAGCTTAAATATATTTAATATTGGTAAAGAGCATAATGGAGCCGTAAAAGGAACTAACCAGGCTAAGGATATAACCATACCAGTTCTTGTTATTCGTGGAGATCGAGATTATGTAGTTTCAGAGCAAATGACACAAGAAATCGTTGCAGATTTGGGTGACAATGCTACATATATCCCTTTAGTTAACTGTGGCCATTCTCCCTTAATTGATGATTTGGAGCAATTGCTAAGTGCTGTCGAACCATTTTTAAAGGGGGAAAAATAATTATGAGACTTCAAGATAAAGTAGCAATTATTACTGGAGCCGCTAACGGTATAGGATCCGCGGCTGTTCAACGGTTTGTTGAAGAAGGAGCAAAAGTAGTTTTGGCTGATTTCGATCAACAGGCAGGCACATCTCTAGAAAATGAATTAAGAGAACAAGGTTATTCGGCATTCTTTATCCAAGTGGATGTGGCAGATCGAAAAAGTGTTGATGCAATGGTGGACCAAACGATTGAACGGTTTGGAGAGATTCATATTTTGATAAATAATGCAGGGATCACTCGTGATGCCATGCTAACTAAAATGACGGAAGAAGATTTTAGTAGAGTGTTAGATGTAAATCTAAAAGGTGTATTCAATTGCACGCAGGCTGTTGTTCCATACATGGTAGGAAATCAATATGGAAAAATTATTAATACTTCCTCCGTTAGTGGAGTTTATGGAAACGTAGGTCAGACCAATTACGCTGCTTCAAAGGCTGCGGTGGTAGGAATGACGAAGACATGGGCAAAAGAACTAGGAAGAAAAGGCCTCAATGTCAATACTGTAGCCCCGGGGTTCACTTTAACGAAAATGGTAGCGAAAATGCCTGAGAAAATTATTGAACAGATGCAGTCTGTTGTGGCCCTCCAACGTTTAGCAGAACCACGCGATATTGCAAATGCATATTTGTTTTTAGCCTCCGATGAATCTAGTTATGTTCACGGGCATGTACTACAAGTAGATGGCGGTATCATGATGTAAGGAAAGGGTGTTGCCAAGATGTTATCTGAACAAGCATGGATTTATAAAAGGGCTATCCTCTCTCCAACTAAGAAGGCTTTAATAGATAGTAGTAGTGGCAAGGAATGGACCTACGAAGCATTATGGGAACAAGTAAGTGGGTGGGCCAACTATTTTGAGCAACAAGGATTTAAAGCTGGGCAGAGAATCGTGGTTCTTTCTCATAATAGAATAGAACTATTTGCATTATTGTTCGCCTGTGGTTTGAAAGGACTTATCTATGTGCCGTTAAATTTCCGGTTAAGCACCAAAGAATTACAATATATACTAGATGATTGTTCGCCAGTGGCCGTCATTTACGATGACGAGCATAGATACTTAAGTACATTTTTCCCTACCTTTAAAACAATTATTTTGTCGAGTATAACACTCTCCAATAATAGTGACTTCCATCTGAACACGGATTGGAAGCCGGATGATCCTTGGCTCATTATTTATACAGGCGGGACAACTGGAAGTCCTAAGGGAGCGGTACTATCCTTTGACAATGTCAATTGGAATGCGATCAATACAATCATCAGCTGGGGATTAAACGAAGAGGACTGTACATTAAACTATATGCCTATGTTTCATACTGGAGGACTAAACGCACTATGCATACCTATTTTAATGGCGGGGGGTACCGTGGTCACAGGCAACAAGTTCCAAGCAGAGGAAGCTTTAAAATACTTGGACTCCTACAAGACTACTCTGTCTTTGTTTGTGCCGACGATGTATCAAGCAATGTTAGATACAGAGTACATCAATAAGTCACTTTTCCCTACAGTTAAGTGTTTTTTATCCGGTGGGGCGCCTTGTCCTCACAAAATCAATAATAAGTTTGAAGAGATTGGAATTTTGTTTAAAGAAGGCTACGGTTTGACGGAGGCAGGACCAAACAACTTTTTCGTCCATCCAGAGAAAGCTATGCTTAAAAAGGGTACAGTAGGCAAGTGTATGCAATTCAATGAAGTAAAAGTAGTAAACGAAAATGGGGAACCTTGTCAACCAAATGAAGTAGGTGAGCTATACGTTTCAGGGAGACACGTTTTTAAGCACTACTGGAATAATGATGGGGAAACAAAAAATACATTTGAGGGCAAATGGTTAAAAACTGGAGACCTTGCAATCTTTGACGAGGATGGTGATTTCTTTATAGTGGGACGTAAAAAGGAGATCATTATTTCAGGAGGAGAGAATATTTATCCTTTAGAGATCGAGCAACGCCTTGCGGAGCATCCTAATGTAAAGGAAGCAGCTGTACTTGGGTTAGAGGATGTAAAATGGGGAGAGTGTGTGACTGCATTTATTTCTTATGCTAATTCAGCTGTGTCAGAGCTGGAGCTAATCGATTATTGTAAAGTAACGCTAGGAAGCTTTAAGGTTCCTAAGAAGATTTATTTTCTAGAAGAATTGCCGAGGACAGATGTAGGTAAAATTAATAAGAAACTATTAAAAGAGATGGCTTTAAAAGCTGTGGAGTAACACTTTCCAGCTTTTTTTGCTATCTTTTTGTATAATAGAGGTTGAGGTGACTAAGAAATGTTTATAAGTGATAAAGAAATTGAAGTACGATACGCAGAGACCGATCAAATGGGAGTAGTGTATCATGCAAACTATTTAGTTTGGTTAGAGATGGGACGAACTCAGCTTATACAAGATTTAGGTTTCTCCTATGCAGGTTTAGAGAAAGACGGATACCTTTCGCCAGTGACCAATGTCAATATAAATTATAAGACTCCTGTCAAATATGGAGATAGAGTCAAGGTACGAACTTGGATTGAAAAGCATGGAAGACTTAGAACAACCTATGGCTATGAAGTTGTACATACAGATGGAACATTGTCTTCTACAGCAACAACGGAGCATGTCATCGTTCGAAAAGAGGATTTTAGACCGGTATCACTTGCTAAGATAGATGCAGCTTGGGACAATAAATATAAAGAAATCGTGAAGGAATCTTAACTGTGGCATTTGGTATTAATAGAGATGAGTTAAAAAATTGGAAACAGTCAGTGGAAAACAAGGAAATCGCTTTTCTTACTCACTATTGGTTGGATGAACGCTTTCCAGGATGCAAAACGGTTACCAAGGTTGGATGTAGCGATATTAAAAAGCTCATCGAATGGGGAAAGCAGTATGACTTAAAGGAAGAGTGGATTGACTATAAGGAAGGTTACCCCCATTTCGATCTTTTTGGTAAATATGAACTTGAGATTATGGAAAAAGAGAATTTATTGGAGCAGTTAAAACGATTTCGTCCATTAAAATAAAAGTGAGCTTGGATTCGCATCCAAGCTCATTTATTTTGTTTTTAAGTAAGAATGCATCCATAGAAGATGGTGTTCGTTAAAATACTTGACGTAATTCAATCTGACCTTCTCCATATCCTTGAGGGTCAGGCATTTGCATCGCCCACTCAACCGCTTCTTCTTTTGATTCCACTTCAATCAGTATAAACCCTGCAATTAAATCTTGTGATTCCGTAAATGGACCTTCTGAAACCACTGGCTTTTCCCCAGGTATAGGGAATGAGAGGCGAATCCCATTGGAACTTGGATGTAATCCTTTAGCCATAACACGTACGCCTGCCTTCACTAGATCCTCATTAAATTTTGTCATGGCTTCCATGAGCTCTGGGCTCGGGAGATTTCCGGCTTCTGAATTCCTTGAGGCTTTTACGATTAACATAAAT
>NZ_CALIED010000079.1:0-21229 GCF_938022135.1 uncultured Psychrobacillus sp. | reverse complement strand
ATAAGACATCACAACCACGCGCGTAAGCGATGGGGGATGGCTTATCGCTCACCCCCGAGGAAAGCGTCCGGCTGGTGCGAAAAATCAATTCTACTCTCGAATTTAAAGATTTCTTTTTCTATGTATCATAAATCAGCCCTACTCTTTAACATAGCCAATTAAATAAAGAGGAGTTTCACAGTAATACCATGAAAATCCTCCATTTAATCGATACAATAATCTATTGTGATATAGTTTCCTTAATCAATCTACATTCATATACTGGTTCTTCTTGCTGGGTATCTTCAAACCATCTCAACCCTATATAAGTAAAGCCCACTCGTTCTAAAATTTTGAGGGATCCAATATTTTCTTTGCTTGCAGAAGCTGAGACAAGTTTAACTTTTGGATGAAGTTTTACAATGTTCATACAAGCACCCACGGCTTCCGTTGCATATCCTTTCCCCCAAGAGTTTTTATTGAAATGATAAATCAATTCTACTTCCTCTATTGTATTTTCAACATTGAAGCCAGCTGCTCCAATTATTTCTCCTGTATTTTTTTCCATCACTGCATAAACGGATAGATTATTATTTTCATGACAGTGGCGATAAAACTCGATAGTTTTGGGCAATGTCTCGACGGAAGCCGAGCCACCACATAATTTCATCACTTCTTTGTCTCCCCAAAAAAGCTTTGCTGGTTCTGCATGGCTTTCCTCAAATACAACAAGGCGTAATCTTTCTGTGTCCCCTATAATGTTCATTTATGATCCCATCCTTTAAAATTTCCTTTTTTGCACAAGCTTCATGGCTTTTTGTGTATTGGCAAAATGCCATTTGGTAATGGATTTGAGGAATTCCTCGCCATGCTTTAAATAAATTTTTGCCGCTATCTCATCGACTTTTGCACTAGCACCCTTAGGAATGGCAGTTTTGGCTATCTCTGTGAGGCGGTCCATTTCCTTTAAGAAAGCATATCTTGCTATAATAGAGGCAGCGGCAACGGAAACGTGTAATTGCTCTGCTTTTGTGGAAAACAAAACATTTTCACGAATGATCTCCTTTTCCATTTTAATATGGTTATAATAAATACTACGCTCAGCAAATTGATCAATAAGGATGAATGATGGCTTTTCGGGCTCCATTTTTTTCAAAACATGCTTCAATGCTTGGTTATGCATCATAGCCTTTATTTTACCTTGTGACCAACCACGTCCTTGGATTTCGTTATATTTTTCATTTTTTAATACGAGCACACTATGTGTTAAGGTTTTCATCAAATCTGGAGCAATACGACGCATTAGCTCATCTGTAAGCATTTTAGAATCTTTCACACCGAGCTCTTTTACAAGCTCTACTTGATGAGCAGGTACAAAGCAGGCTGCTACCGTAATAGGTCCAAAATAATCCCCGGTTCCGGTTTCGTCTGAACCAACTACAGATTGTAATTCAAAGTGTTCCGGGAGCGTGTCACCTTTAGTTAGGGGGCTTTTTACAGTGGTTGATGTAGAGGAGGTTCCACCATTCCATAGAGCTGCCTCCCTAGAAGCGCCATTTCCTTGGAACATTACCTTCCCAGATTTATAGATAGTGATTGCTGTATCTGATAGCTTAGCAGCGAAAACGACTCCAGGTGCCGAGCGTTCGATTTTGTATTTTAAGTAATGTGCCTTTACTTTTTCTATTTCATTTGCGGGCATTAGTAAAACTTCATTTGACATTCATATGTTCCTTTCTTCACATCGTAATCTATTTCGTGTTATTATTATACATAGGATTTTCTGGGGGAGGGTATGTCTTTGTCAGAACAAGAGAAAACAAGAATTTCTGTTGATATCTATGGACAGAATTATAAAATGGTAGGTACAGAAACTTCTGGTCATATGAGACTCGTTGCCTCCATGGTAGATGATAAAATGAGAGAAATACACTCTCACAATCAACAGCTAGACATCGCAAAATTGGCAGTGCTTACCGCTGTTAATGCAGTAAACGATTACATAAAAGTAAAAGAACAATTAGAACTTCTAGAAGAAGAATTGAAAAGGCTAAAGGACTGAAAAAATGTTAGATTTAATTATCCTGATTTTATTAATTGCCGGTTTTGTAACTGGTGCTAGACGTGGGCTTATTGTACAGCTCATTCATATGGTAGGCTTCATCATTGCTCTAATCGTTGCTTACACTTATTATAAACCACTGGCGGATAAATTTGTTCTCTGGATTCCATTTCCTGCAGTAACCTCAGAGTCCACATTTACAATAGCAGTTGAGACTTTGGATCTCGATCAAACGTTTTACCGTATTATCGCATTCACACTGATATTCATGGTAGTTAAGTTCGGGTTACAATTATTAGCCTCTATGTTTGATTTCTTAAAGTACTTGCCTATACTAGGATTTGTCAGCACTGTAACTGGTGCAATTCTAGGGTTTATTGAATTCTATTTCATTTTATTCGTACTTCTATACGTCGTTGTGCTTTTACCGATTGATTTTATCCAAAATGCTGTATCAGGCTCATTCTTAACTTCATGGATGCTTGAGCATACGCCAATACTATCTGAGATGGTTAAAAACTGGTGGTATATTTATTTGGAAAAGTAACAATGTCTAAGATCAACTTCTCTCAGTAGAGGGAAGTTTTTTTAAATAGTCAGCTTATAGGTTGTGAAGGACTTATGTTTTCTTACTTAAAGGAGGTCTACTAGTGGATAAAAAGACGATAATTAAAACATTAGAAAAAATTGCATTATATATGGAGCTTCAAGGAGAAAATCCTTTTAAGGTATCTGCTTTTCGAAAAGCAGCACAAGTTTTAGAGCTAGATGATCGTAGCTTGTCTGAAATGGATAATATAACTTCGCTTAAGGGTATTGGTGCGGCAACTGGATCCGTAATCACTGATTTAATGGAAACTGGACAATCCTCTCTTCTCAAAGAAATGCAAGAGAAAGTGCCAAGTGGTCTGTTGCCTATGCTAAAAATCCCGGGTCTTGGAGGAAAGAAAATTGCCAAGCTGTACAAAGAATTAGGTATTGAATCCATCGAACAGTTAAAGACTGCCTGTGAGGAAGGGAAGGTTCGCGGACTTGCAGGATTTGGGGCTAAAACCGAGGAAAAGATACTAGCTCAGCTCGAAGTGTTTCAAACCAAACCGGAAAGAACTGCTATTTGGCAGCTTGAGCCGATTGTGGCTTTTATAGAAAATACATTAGCAGGTATAGAAGAAGTGGTGAAATATTCTGTTGCAGGGTCGTATAGACGAGTGAAAGAATCTAGTAAGGATATCGATTTTATCGTTGCGACGAATTCCCATCAAAAGGTCAGAGAGGAATTACTAGAAAAGCTTCCCCTCCTAAAAATTATTGCAGCTGGAGACACTAAGGTATCAGTTACTTTAGATGTTGAAAACGAAGTGGATGTAGACTTTAGGTTAGTAGAACCTCATCAATATGCTTCTGCCTTACATCACTTTACAGGGTCTAAAGATCATAATATTAAAATGAGACAAATTGCCAAAGAAAAAGGGCTGAAGATAAGTGAATATGGTGTGGAGCAAGAGGACGGCTCCGTACAGTCCTTTGAAACAGAGGAAGCGTTTTATTCATTCTTCGATTTACCATTTATACCTCCGACTATACGAGAGGATGGGACAGAACTAGACAAGCTAGAAAAGATTCCAAGTCTTGTAACGCTGGAGGATATTAAGGGCGATTTTCACATGCACTCCACTTGGTCAGATGGAGCTCATTCTATTGAAGAAATGGTAGAGGCTTGTCGTGAAAAAGGGTATTCCCATATGGTGATAACAGACCACTCTAACTACTTAAAAGTTGCTAATGGTCTTTCAAGAGAGAGACTGTTACAGCAAATCCAAACGATACAAGGATTAAATGCAAAATATAACGATATTGAAATATTAGCTGGAACAGAAATGGATATACTTCCTGACGGTTCGCTGGACTTTGATGACGAGTTACTAGAGCAGCTAGACTTCGTCATCGCATCTATACACTCTAGCTTTAGTCAGTCACAAGATAAAATTATGGCAAGACTTCGTACCGCAATGGAAAACCCTCACGTTCATATGATTGCTCACCCTACGGGAAGAATTATTGGAAGTCGTACAGGTTATGATCCAGATGTGCCAACGTTAATAGAGTGGGCTAGTGAATTTGGAAAAATACTAGAGCTCAATGCAAACCCACATCGTCTCGACTTAGAGACAGAATACTTAAAGCTAGCACAGGAAAAAGGCGTTCTGATAGCCATTAATACAGATGCCCACCATATCGATCAATTAAGATATATGGATGTAGGGGTTAAATATGCTCAAAAAGCATGGCTGAAAAAGGACAACATTGTTAATACATGGACATTTGATAAATTCAAACAGTATTTGAAGAATAAATAGGAGGTGCCAAGGTGATAGCCGAAAGAGCACTGAAAACTTTAGAATATTATAAGATCAGAGAAGAGGTAGGGAAATATTGTACCTCCTCTATCGGAAAAACGCATATAGAAAAGTTAGTTCCATCTGTTGATTACGAGGAAGTAACTAAGCTTTTAGAGGAGATGGATGAGGGACTTACCATACTACGGCTAAGAGGAAATGTTCCGATGGGAGGAATCGTCGATATACGTCCTCATGCAAAACGGGCTCAAATTGGTGGAATGCTAAGTCCGATGGAGCTGATGGAGACTGCGAGCACGATAAGAGCTAGTAAAATTCTTCGAAATTTCTTAGAGAACGTCGCAGAAGCAGAGTCAGTAGCAATCCCACATTTTCTATCTAAAAAGGACTCTTTGCCAATTTTAACGGCTTTAGAGCATGAGATAAACGACTGTATCGATGAGAATGGAAGTGTACTTGATAGTGCAAGCAGCACGCTGCGCTCCATCCGTCAGCAGTTAAGAATTCAAGTGAGTCGCGTACGTGAGAAGCTAGAGAGCTATACACGTGGGGCCAATGCATCTAAAATGCTTTCCGACTCTATTATTACCATTCGAAACGACCGCTATGTTATACCTGTAAAATCAGAATATCGCAGCCATTACGGTGGAATTGTACATGATCAGTCTTCCTCTGGACAAACACTTTTTGTTGAACCATCAGCGGTAGTCCAAATAAACAATGATATTCGTGCATTAAAGGTAAAAGAACAAGAAGAGATTGAACGTATTCTTATTCGGTTGTCAGGCGAGGTAGAGGCTGTTGGACATGAGATATTCCTGTTAGTTAATATACTTGGTGAAATTGACGTCATATTAGCAAAGGCTAAATATGGACAAGCAGAAAAATGTACGATGCCATTGATTAATAACAATGGATACATCCGTTTGGTGAAGGCGAGACATCCTCTTATTTCAGTAGAACAGGCTGTTCCTAATACAATTGAATTTGGAAAGGATATTACTGCTATAGTAATCACTGGTCCAAATACGGGAGGAAAAACCGTTACATTGAAAACGGTTGGTCTTTGCACTTTAATGGCTCAAAGCGGGATACCAGTTCCAGCATTAGATGGGTCGGAGCTTGCGCTATTTGAGTCCGTGTTTGCTGACATTGGCGACGAGCAGTCTATTGAGCAAAGCCTAAGTACATTCTCCTCTCACATGGTCAACATTGTGGATATTCTAAAAAAATATAACGATAAATCATTAATCTTGTTTGATGAGCTTGGTGCAGGAACCGACCCTCAGGAGGGAGCAGCTCTAGCTATCTCAATTCTAGATGCGGTCCATGGAACTGGAGCCCGTGTCATGGCAACTACACACTATCCTGAGCTAAAAGCCTATGGCTACAACCGACCTGGTGTGGCCAATGCAAGTGTGGAATTTGATATTGAAACGCTTAGTCCGACTTATAAGCTATTAATCGGAGTACCTGGACGAAGCAATGCATTTGAAATTTCAGAGCGTTTAGGCTTGCCAAACCATATTATCTCACAGGCACAGACGTATACAGGAACTGACCGTGGAGAAGTAAACTCTATGATTGCTTCCCTAGAGGATAGTCGTAGACAAGCTGAGCGAGATGCAGAGGAAACCGAGGCTGAGTTAGAAAAGGCTAAGCATTTAAAGGATGATCTTGAGCAGAGACTTGCAGAATACGATGAGAAAAAAGAAAAACTAGAACAAAAAGCGAAAGACAAAGCTAGAAAAATAGTGGAAGAGGCAAGAAGAGAAGCGGACGAAATTATTAGCGAGCTACGAAAAATGCAATCTAATACACATAAACTTGTAAAGGAACATGAATTAATAGATGCTAAGAAACGTTTAGAAGAAGCCCTTCCGAACAATCCTGTATTGAAAAAACAGAAAAAAATAAATGAACGTGTGAAAGAATTACAGTCGGGCGACGAAGTAAAGGTGTTAAGCTTTGGCCAAAAAGGAACCTTACTAGAAAAAGTGTCTAAATCCGAATGGTCCGTACAAATTGGAATGCTCAAAATGAAGCTAGATGAATCAGACTTAGAATTTATAAAACCAGAAAAGCAGAAACAGAGCGTATCAGTGAATGCAGTAAGAGGTAGAGATGCACATGTGAAGCTTGAGTTGGATTTACGTGGAGAGCGCTACGAGGATGCTATTATTCGAACAGAAAAATATTTAGACGATGCGATATTGTCGAACTATCCGAGAGTTTCTATTATTCACGGAAAAGGAACAGGTGTCCTAAGACAGGCTATTCAGCAGTACTTGAAAAATCATTCGCGAGTAAAAAGCTATCGATTCGGTGAGGCTGGCGAAGGTGGACACGGCGTTACTGTCGTTGAATTGAAGTAATGTTGGAAGGAAGGAGAAACAGATGTCATTTAATCCGTATTCTCTTTCTTCCCCTTATTAGTAAAGTAGATATAACTCGTTGTTTTCTTTTTAACAAAAGCACGGGAAATGGAAATTTATTCAGCTATATAAAAAATGAAACTTTCATTTTTATAAATCGTAAAGATAGAAAAGTTTGAAAGGGGCTATATCATGCTGCTAGGTAGTTTTTGGTCAAATCCATTAGTAGAATCTGCAGGTTATTTTAGTGTGGTTATATTATGTTTAATAGTTTCCATGGTTATGTTTGAGATCGTGACCAAATATAAAAACTGGCAGGAAATTAAAAATGGAAATGTCGCAGTGGCACTAGCCACGGGTGGGAAGATATTTGGTGTATGTAATATCTTTAAATATTCAATTGAAGAGCATAATACACTTTTTGAGATGATTGGTTGGGGACTATATGGATTCGCTCTTCTAATTATCGCGTATTGGTTATTTGAATTTTTTACTCCCGGCTTTAATGTGGATAAAGAAATAGAAAATGATAATCGATCCGTTGGATTTATTTCGTTAATTATTTCTGTAGGATTATCATTTGTTATTGGTGCGAGTATTTAATTAGGAGAGATAAAGATGGAGAAATTATCAAAGGTATTAATTGTAGTTGGAATATTTTTTCTAGCAATTGGCATAATATATATAGTAAAAAATTCATAGAGTTATTTAAGCTCCAGGGGAAGCTGTAATAATGCGTTAGTAAATTCAATTGAATGAATTAACGAATTAGTACAGTCTCTTTTTTTTATCTGTTTTAAGTTGATTTCACTAACGTTTATGTTTTGTCAGGCCTATTACCTTCTTTAGTTTGGATTGGAATGCAAAGTGACTACTACTTTTCTTTTTTTATGAATTGAATTGTCATTCATTTTTATCTATAATAAAAAATAGGAATATTCACTCTATTAAAATCATACAAAGGGGGCAAACAAATGATTGAAAAACCATGGCTTTCTCACTACCCGCCGGAAGTTCCACACACGCTTGACTATGAAACTATTCCTGTCCAAGAGTATCTTACGAGAGCGTACAAGAAATTTCCAGCGAAGATAGCCATACATTTCATGGGGAGAGATGTAACTTACAAAGAGCTTTACGAATCATCGATGAAGTTTGCGAATTATTTGCAGTCATTAGGCCTGCAAAGAGGGGACAGAGTAGCAATTATGCTGCCAAACTGTCCGCAAGGGGTTATAGGTTATTTTGGGACCTTATATGCAGGTGGTATTGTTGTACAAACAAATCCTCTGTACACTGAACGAGAAATCGCGTACCAGTTAAAGGATTCAGGAGCAAAAATCATTTTAGCTATGGACATTCTTTTTCCTAGAATTACTAAGGTAATTAAAGAAACAGATTTAGAAAATATCATCATCACAGGAATTAAGGACTACCTACCCTTTCCTAAAAATCTTATCTATCCATTTATACAGAAGAAGCAATATGGCTTTAGTGTAAAAGTTGAGCATCGAGGTATGAACCATCTATTTACTGAAATTATGAAGGTCGGTAAGACGAATACCATTGACTTAACGTTCGATTTTGAAGAGGATCTAGCTTTACTTCAATACACTGGTGGTACTACTGGCTTCCCTAAAGGCGTTATGCTCACGCATAAGAATTTGATTTCAAACGTTTCTATGAGTAGAGCATGGTTACATGAATGTCGTGAAGGAGAAGAGTCGATTTTAGGTATCCTACCTTTCTTTCATGTATATGGCATGACTACTGTAATGATTTTTTCTGTCATGCAATGCAATCGTATGATATTATTACCTAAGTTTGATGTGGAGACGGCACTAAAAACAATTGATAAACAAAAACCCACACTGTTTCCAGGCGCTCCAACTATGTACATCGGTATTTTAAATCACCCAGATGTTAAAAAGTATGACTTATCTTCTATCGTAGCTTGTTTAAGTGGTTCAGCAGCCCTACCAGCCGAGGTTCAAGAAAAGTTTGAAGAAATAACAGGTGGAAGACTAGTAGAAGGTTATGGTTTAACTGAAACGTCTCCTGTTACACATGCAAATTTAATATACAGTGAGGACCGGGTAAAAGGCTCCATTGGTGTTCCTTGGCCAGATACAGAAGCTACCATTTTTGGACCAGAATCTACTGAGTCATTGCCACATGGAGAAATAGGTGAAATCGCTGTCAAAGGCCCACAGGTAATGAAAGGCTATTGGAATCGCAAAGAAGATACGGAAATGACGATGCGAGACGGATGGTTATTAACAGGTGATTTAGGGTACATGGATGAAAACGGTTTCTTTTATATTGTAGACCGCAAAAAAGACCTTATAATCGCTGGTGGATATAATATTTATCCGCGTGATGTAGAAGAAGTATTATACGAACATCCAGCTGTTCAAGAATGTGTAGTAGCTGGAGTACCAGATCCATATCGAGGAGAAACAGTAAAGGCATACATCGTATTAAAAGAGGGTATGACTGCAACAGAGGAAGACCTCAATACACATTGTCGTGATAACCTTGCTTCCTTTAAGGTTCCTAGAATTTATGAATTTAGAGATGAGCTTCCTAAAACTGCCATCGGGAAAATTTTAAGAAGAAACTTGATAGAGGAAGAAAGAGAAAAGTTGAAGAAGGTAGCGGTTGAGAGTTAATTGTTTATTGACAATATAAAAAATTGAATATAAAATAAAAATATGAATGAATCATCATTCATATTTTTATTTTTTGGTGGTGAATTCATTGAAGAAAGACAAACCTAAGTATAAACAAATTATTGACGCAGCAATCATCGTCATAGCTGAAAACGGATACCATCAATCTCAGGTTTCTAAAATAGCTAAACAAGCTGGTGTTGCAGATGGAACCATCTATTTATACTTTAAAAACAAGGAAGATATTTTAATATCGGTTTTTGAAGAAAAAATGGAAGTGTTTGCAGATAACTTGAAAGAAATTTTGAAAGAGGACATCAGTGCCTCTGAAAAATTATATAAGATGATTGAAAATCATTTTAAGGTACTGGCAAGTAATAAGCATCTAGCAACTGTAACCCAACTGGAGCTCCGTCAATCCAATCTAGCCTTGCGTTTACGAATAAATGCTATCTTAAAAAATTATTTGACATTGCTCGACACCATCTTAAAAGAAGGTATAAAAAATGAGGAATTCGAAAATTCTGTAGATATTCGCTTAGCAAGACAAATGGTTTTTGGTACAATTGATGAGACGACTACTTCCTGGGTGATGAATGAGTATAAATATGACTTGGTCGGACTTACAGAGAAAGTACATCGTTTATTATTAAAAGGGATAACAACCTAAAAAGGGATGTGGGTAAATGGAGTTTTTGTCATGGAATGTCGAAAATCATGTAGCAACTGTTACTTTGAATCGTCCTCCTGCAAATGCACTAGCAAGGGGTGTTATTTTAGAAGTTAATAGCTTGTTAGACGAAGTGGAGCACGACGATAACGTTCGTGTGATCCTTCTAAAAGGAGAAGGACGATTTTTCTCAGCAGGGGCAGATATTAAGGAATTTACCACAGTGACTTCTGGAGAAGAGTTTTCAAAGCTAGCTTCTAGTGGACAAACTATATTCGAAAGAGTCGAAACATTCTCTAAACCAATTATAGCTGCCATTCATGGTGCAGCACTAGGTGGGGGATTGGAACTGGCAATGAGCTGTCATATTAGACTAGTTGCTGAAAATGCTAAGCTTGGATTGCCAGAGCTACAGTTGGGATTAATACCTGGCTTTGCCGGCACCCAACGTCTACCACGCTATGTTGGGTTTGCTAAAGCAGCAGAAATGCTTTTAACAAGCGATCCTATCAGTGGGAAAGATGCAGCTGTATACGGGCTAGCAAACCATGCTTACCCAGAGGAAGAATTGTTTGAAAAGGCTGGGGAGCTAGCAGCTAAAATTGCAAAGAAAAGCCCAGTTGCAGTAAAGGCAGCATTGGAAATGCTTCAATATGTGAAGCCTGCATCTTATCACGAGGGTGTTAAAGCAGAAGCGAATGCCTTCGGAACAGTTTTTGTTTCAGAGGATGCAAAAGAAGGTATTTCAGCATTTATCGAAAAAAGACAGCCTGACTTTAAAGGTAAATAACAATATGGGGAGGACTTCAACATGAATATTTATGTTCTAGTTAAACGCACGTTCGACACAGAGGAGAAAATTGTTGTAAGCGGAGGGAAAATTCAAGAGGATGGTGCAGAGTTCATCATCAACCCTTACGATGAGTATGCAATAGAGGAAGCAATCCAAGTACGCGACGCACATGGCGGAGAAGTTACGGTTATCACAATGGGCGGCGAGGATGCAGAAAAACAATTACGTACAGCTTTAGCGATGGGTGCTGATAAAGCAGTACTTATCAATACAGAAGACGACATAGAAGAAATGGACCAGTTCACAGCGGCTCATATTATATCCGAATACTTAAAAGACAAGGATGCAGATTTGATCTTAGCAGGTAACGTTGCGATCGATGGCGGTTCAGGTCAAGTTGGACCACGTGTTGCAGAGCTTTTAGGTATAAACTATGTAACTACGATTACAAACCTTGAAATCAATGGAACAACTGCTACAATCAAACGTGACGTTGAAGGAGATACAGAAATTTTAGAGGCATCATTACCTCTTTTAGTTACTGCACAGCAAGGTTTGAACGAACCACGCTACCCTTCTTTACCAGGTATTATGAAGGCGAAGAAAAAACCTTTAGAAGAACTAGAATTAGATGACCTTGATATTGACGAAGATGATGTAGAGGCTAAAACAGAAACAATCGAAATTTACTTACCTCCTAAAAAGGAAGCTGGAAAAGTATTAGAAGGAGATCTAGCTGATCAAGTGAAAGAGCTAGTGAGTCTTCTTCATACAGAAGCGAAAGTAGTATAACATTTAGTTTCTAGTAATCTATGAACATCTCGAAATTAAAGAGGGTTCGAATCATTTATAAAATGGGAGGAACAAATCATGTCTAAAAAAGTATTAGTTTTAGGGGAAGCACGTGAAGGTGCACTTCGTAACGTATCATATGAATCAATCGCTGCAGCAAAGCAAATTTCTGATGGTGGAGAAGTAGTAGCAGTATTATTGGGGGATGCAGTCCAAGACTTAGCTGTTGAGCTAGGGAAATATGGTGCAGACCGTGTTATTACGGTAGAACATCCACATTTAAAGCAATATACTTCTGATGGCTATGGTCAAGCATTTATGGCAGTAGTTGAACAAGAAAATCCAGAAGCTATTGTTTTTGGTCATACTGCTTTAGGAAAAGATTTATCACCAAAAATTGCTGGTAAATTACAAATCGGATTAGTTTCTGATGTAACAGCTATTGAAGGAGAAGGGGATGATGCAGTTTATATTCGTCCGATTTACTCTGGAAAAGCATTTGAAAAAGTGAAAGTAAAAGACGGAATCGATTTTATAACTGTTCGTCCTAATAACATTGCTCCACTTGCAAAAGACGATAGTAAATCTGTCGACGTTTCATCGTTATCAGTAGAAATTACAAACCTTCGTACTGTTATTAAAGAAGTGGTACGCAAATCTTCTGAAGGTGTTGACTTATCTGAAGCGAAGGTTGTTATTGCTGGAGGACGTGGAGTGAAGAGTGAGGAAGGCTTCGGACCATTGAAAGAGCTTGCTGACGTATTAGGCGGTGCAGTTGGAGCTTCTCGTGGAGCTTGTGACGCTGACTACTGTGATTATTCACTACAGATCGGTCAAACAGGAAAAGTGGTAACTCCAGATCTTTATATCGCTGTTGGTATTTCAGGGGCAATTCAGCATTTAGCAGGAATGTCTAACTCGAAAATTATTGTAGCAATTAACAAGGATCCAGAAGCAAATATTTTCAAGGTTGCTGATTATGGAATTGTTGGAGACTTGTTTGAAGTTCTTCCAATGCTTACAGAAGAATTCAAAAAGCTTAAAGTAAATGCATAAGAAAATACTCGGCTCCTATTGGGCCGAGTTTTTTATGGATATGGTTATATAGAAGTGTGTAAGCTAAATTGTAGATGTAGCTTTTTTTGTCTGCTATAATCAGTTTAGAGTTACTAAAGGAGGAATTATTTATGGCAATTGTACATGGAACAGATCAAACCTTCTCACAAGAAGTAGAAAAAGGATTAGTATTAGTAGATTTTTGGGCAACATGGTGCGGACCTTGTAAAATGATTGCTCCAGTTTTAGAAGAAATGGACGCTGAAATGAGCGATAAAGTTAAAATCGTAAAAGTAGACGTTGACGAGAACCAAGCAACTGCAAGTCAATTTGGAATCATGTCTATTCCAACATTAGTGTTATTCAAGGATGGTCAACCAGTAGATAAAGCTGTTGGTTTCCAACCAAAAGAAGCACTAGTTCAATTCGTTGAGAAAAACGCATAATAATAAAAACCGGGTCCTCTATGGTTCCCGGTTTTTTTAAACAGGTGATGAGATGAACGAACTTATACAACAAAAGTGTGCAATTTTGCCAGATCAACCAGGCTGTTATTTAATGAAGGATCGACAAGGCGTCATTATATATGTAGGTAAAGCAAAAATATTAAAAAATCGTGTACGATCTTATTTTACGGGATCACATGACGGAAAAACTCAAAGATTAGTACAAGAAATAGTCGACTTCGAATATATCGTTACATCGTCCGAGTTAGAGGCACTAATTTTAGAACTCCATCTCATTAAGAAGCATGATCCAAAATACAATGTCATGCTTAAGGACGATAAAACGTATCCATATATAAAAATTACTGCGGAAAAGAATCCTAAGCTCATCATTACGAGACAAGTAAAAAAGGATAAGGGTAAATATTTTGGACCATATCCAAATTCTCATTCTGCTCATGAAACAAAAAAATTACTGGATAGATTATATCCATTAAGAAAGTGTCAAAAGCTACCTAGCCAAGTTTGCTTGTATTATCATATCGGACAATGCCTTGCCCCTTGTGTGAAAGAAATTGAAGAGGCAACGTACACCGAAATTATTCATGAAATCTCTAGTTTTTTAAACGGTGGCCATGCAGCGGTCAAGAAAGAGCTAACTGAAAAAATGAATGCAGCAGCAGAACAGCTGGAGTTTGAACGTGCAAAAGAGTACCGCGATCAAATAGCACATATTGATCAAGTGATGGAAAAACAAAAAATGACGATGAATGATTTCACAAATCGTGATATTTTCGGATACACAGTAGATAAAGGATGGATGTGTGTCCAAGTGTTTTTTGTACGTCAAGGAAAGTTGATAGAAAGAGATGTTTCTCTTTTCCCAATTTACCGTGACCCGGAGGAAGAATTTCTTACCTTTTTAGGTCAGTTCTACTCCAAACCAGAGCATATTAAACCTAAGGAAATATTTGTACCTAATACGACTGATTTAGAGTTAGCCTCTGAGTTGTTGGAAATGAAGGTTATTATTCCTCGAAAGGGTTCCAAAAAGAACCTAGTGGATTTAGCGCAAAAAAATGCTGCGATAGCTTTGAAAGAAAAGTTCCATTTAATTGAACGACAAGAGGAAAGAACTGTAGGGGCAGTAGAAGAACTAGGTAGTCTTATGGGAATTGCTATGCCAAGTAGAATTGAGGCCTTTGATAATTCTCATATTCACGGTACCGATGCGGTTTCTGCCATGGTTGTATTCGTTGATGGCAGAGCATACAAAAAAGACTATCGGAAGTATAAAACGAAAACTGCAGCAAAGCATGATGACTATGGCGCTATGCGTGAGGTCGTTCGTAGACGTTACACTCGTGTGCTAAAAGAGAGATTGCCTCTACCGGATTTAATCATTATTGATGGAGGTAAAGGACAAATAGAAGTAGCGAGAGAAATTATAGAGGATGAACTTGGCTTAGATATTCCAATTGCAGGACTAGCGAAAGATGCCAAACATCAAACATCCTCCTTGTTATATGGTGACCCATTAGCGATTATCCCGATGAAAAGAACAAGTGAAGCATTCTATCTTCTTCAAAGAATTCAAGATGAGGTCCATCGATTTGCAATTACTTTCCATCGACAACAGAGAGGGAAGCATACAATTGCCTCCTCGTTAGATGGAATTGAAGGAATAGGTCCAAAACGTAAGAAAATGCTTCTTAAGCATTTTGGCTCCCTCAAACGAATGCAAGCTGCATCACGAGAAGAACTAATAGAATCTGGACTCCCTAGTAAATTAGCAGATAATCTAATGGCTCATTTTCAGAAAAATTTATTGTCTTCTGAATAATCTTATGTTATCTTTAAAACAATTTAATATTCACTATTCAAACAGTGAAGGTAGAGGTGCGAATTGCAAGAGTACTAATCGTGAGGATGAAAGATCCTACGACCGATTAGGAAAGGGTTGTTCGCCGAAACGTAGAAAAGCTTTTCCTTTCCTATGTTGGTTCTGTATTTAAGAGATGCAGGACTGTCAGAATATATATTCTGGAGGGCTATCTCACATGGGCAATCATTGTTGACCGTGTATGAGAAGAGTTAGCTTTCCGCAAATATGTGGAAAGCTTTTTTTATTGTTTAGGAAATTATAGATTATGAACCTGTGGATAAGTTGATGTCTAGCGCAAGCAGCCTTGCCCCTCGGGGTCAAATGGATAAAAGCTACGGTGGCTGAGGAATTGCCTCCTCGCTTTTCTCCATTTGCCTGTCGGGGCAGGGAGAGGCGCTTGCGCTTTTGTTGTCCGCTCAAGGAGATAAAGGGGAGATAGGTAAATGAGTAAAATTGTGATGAAATTTGGCGGAACCTCTGTAGGCTCCATGGAGTTAATTAGTAACGTAGCAAAAAGGGTACAATTAGAAAAGGAGAAAGGACATGATATCGTCGTAGTTGTATCTGCCATGGGAAAAACAACAGATGACTTAGCGGAAATGGCTAGTAAAATCACTAACAATCCAACAAAAAGAGAAATGGATATGTTGCTTGCTACAGGAGAACAAGTGACTATGTCCTTACTAGCTATTCAGTTAAATGCACTTGGAGTAGAGACGATATCTTTGACGGGTTGGCAAGCTGGCATCGTTACAGATGAAGTACATAGAAATTCAAAAATTAAGCAATTGGATGGCCAGAAGATAAATGAGCATTTAATGGCTAATCGAGTAGTAATTGTGGCCGGCTTTCAAGGTATGTCGGAATTAGGGGAGATTACTACTTTAGGGAGAGGAGGGTCAGACACTACAGCCGTCGCCATAGCTGCAGCTATCGGAGCAGACATTTGTGATATTTATACGGATGTAGATGGTGTTTATACGTCAGATCCACGCTACGTATCTCATGCAAGAAAACTAGAACAGCTAGAATATGATGAGATGCTGGAGTTAGCTCATTTAGGAGCTGGAGTGCTGCACCCAAGAGCAGTGGAATTCGCAAAAAACTATAAGATTCCATTACGAGTACGTTCAAGCTATGAAGAAACGGAAGGAACCATTTTAAAGGAGGAAGTAGATGTGGAGAATAATTTAGTAGTACGAGGGGTAGCTTTTGAATCAGATATTGTACGTTTAACGATTGAGTATACAGTGCCTTTTAATGGTTCACTCGCTTCCATATTTACTACCCTTGCCAATAACCATATTGATGTAGATATTATTGTCCAGTCGATTGTCGAAGGAATGAAGCCTACCGTTTCCTTTTCTATAAAAAAAGAATCTCTTTCGGAAGCAATTCACGTTTTAGAGAAAACGAAACAGAATCTAGGTTTTACCTTTGCAGATTTTGAGGTGGGTTTAGCTAAGGTATCTATTGTAGGTTCAGGGATGGTATCTAATCCTGGTGTCGCTGCACAAATGTTCGACCGATTAAGCAAGGAAAACATACCAGTTAAAATGGTTAGTACCTCAGAAATAAAGGTTTCAGTTGTAGTGCCTCAAGGCAATATGATTCAAGCAGCGAATGCACTCCATGATGAATTTGATTTGGCTATAAATTAAGTATAATTATAGGCTATGTTAAAGGGCAGGGTTGATTTATGATACTAAGAAATCTTAAATCAGAGAGTAGAATTGATTTTTCGCCCCAGCCTGACGCTTTCCTCGGGGTAAGCGATAAGCCACCACCCACAGCAATCGCGCGTGTTTGTGATGGCTTATCTGTCTCCCTCATCCCGTAGGAATCGCCGTCTGGTGCTTCAATGAATTAATGGGAACAGCTTTAATGCATGGATAAGTGCTTATAAATTTACTCGCATAAACAAAGCTTAAAACTGTCACCAACCCCAATTTCACAATCTATTTATGTTCTTAATAGCCATTTGAAAGTTCCTTTGTTTATGTTTAAAGTCACTATTAAAAGAATTGTTAGTCAAAATCAACCAATAACTTTAACAAAGCTTTATTAAAAAAAGAGAGGAAGATGGAAATTGCTCCATCCTCCTCTTTATGTATCTTTAGCGTTTACTTTTTAAGTCCCATTTAATATGGAAGGTGACCAACCCAGTTTTTTTTACAAACTCATCATAGCATTCAGTTTCATAGCCATCTATTTTTTGCTTCTGCTCTGCGAGAAAGCCAGCCTCTAATCGGTGACATCTATTAATTCCACTTTGAGGAAGATTGTATGTTTCTAGCGTGTAATAGGCCGAATCTTTTGATGTTTTATCTAACTCAAGCCTTCCCCAGCCAGCCTCTTGGAAGAAAGAGATGGCTTCTTCCATTGAATAGAGTGGAAACTTTCGAGCAAGGTCCTTACCTGCCCAGTACAATATTTCTTTTTCATGTTTTCCGAGAATAGAAGTGAGCACGTGATCTCTTATTATTTCATATCCAAAGGAAGTTACATGTGAATGTTCTCTTTCATTCAAACAGCAACCCTTCTTTCCAAAGATAAATAAAAACTATAATCTATTCTAGCATAAAATATTTTCACTGGGAGAGAATACTTTGTGAAAAAATAAACTAATCATTATATAGGTGAGTGTCAGAAAGATGAACAAAATCAGGAAACATACCTTGACGCTCTAAAATGTTGAGAGTACAATGGATATGTCATAAATTCGTAACAAGAAGGTGTGAACATGTGATGATTTATTATTCTATTACAATAGTTTAATCATCGCTAATTGGAAATTTGAGGGGGGTTACTGTTTTGTCGAAAGATCGCGAATTTTTCATGCGTCGATTACATTCTTTACTTGGTATTATTCCAGTTGGATTATTTCTGGCGCAACATTTAGTAGTAAACCATTTTGCTACAAGAGGTGAAGAAGCCTTTAACACGGCATCACATTTCATGGAGAGTCTACCTTTTAGACTAATGCTGGAAGTGTTTGTAATTTATATTCCTTTGTTGTTCCATGCATTCTATGGTATCTATATTGCATTTACTGTTAAGTACAATCCTAACAGATACGGTACTCTAAGAAACTGGTTGTTTATTTTACAACGTTTTACTGGAATATTCCTTGTTGTGTTTATCGCATGGCATGTATTTGAAACACGTTTCCAAGCTGCAATTGGAGCTAAGGAAGTTAACTTTAACATGATGAATGAAATTTTATCAAACCCATGGATGTTAGCTTTTTATATTGTAGGTGTAATTTCTGCAACCTTCCATTTAGCTAACGGTATCTGGTCATTCCTTGTAAGCTGGGGAATCACTCAATCACCAAAATCTCAAAGAATTTCAACTTATGTAACATTAGTAATCTTCTTAGCGTTATCTGTAGTTGGTGTACAAGCACTTTTAGCATTCGTATAAGACCCTTCTACACCTAAGCTACTATAAATTTAAGGAGTGAAATAGCATGGCAAAAAATAAACTTATTGTTGTCGGCGGTGGATTAGCCGGATTAATGGCAACAATGAAAGCTGCCGAAGAAGGCACACAAGTAGATCTATTCTCATTAGTTCCTGTTAAACGCTCACACTCTGTATGTGCACAAGGCGGTATTAACGGGGCTGTAAATACAAAAGGTGAAGGGGATTCACCTGCAGTTCATTTAGATGATACTGTTTATGGTGGAGACTTTTTAGCAAACCAACCTCCTGTTAAGGCAATGGCAGACGCTGCTCCAGGAATCATTCATTTGTTTGACCGTATGGGAGTTATGTTCAACCGTACACCAGAAGGTCTATTAGATTTCCGTCGTTTCGGAGGAACTTTAATGCACCGTACAGCATTTGCTGGTGCAACAACTGGTCAACAGTTACTTTATGCGCTTGACGAACAAGTTCGTCGCTTTGAAGTAGAAGGTCTAGTAACAAAATACGAAGGATGGGAATTCCTAGGTATTATCAAAGACCACGAGGGTGCTTGTCGCGGTATTAAAGCGCAAAACCTTAACTCATCAGAAATCCGTGCTTTCCGTGGAGACGCTGTAATCATGGCTACTGGTGGTCCTGGGATCATTTTTGGTAAAACAACTAACTCTATTATTAATACAGGATCTGCTGCAAGTATCGTTTACCAACAAGGCGCTTACTATGCAAACGGAGAATTTATCCAAATTCACCCAACGGCAATTCCTGGAGATGACAAGCTTCGTCTGATGTCAGAATCAGCTCGTGGTGAGGGTGGTCGTATTTGGACGTACAAAGACGGTAAACCTTGGTATTTCCTAGAAGAAAAGTATCCTGCTTACGGTAACCTAGTACCACGTGATATCGCTACTCGTGAAATCTTTGACGTTTGCGTTAATCAAAAATTAGGTATTAACGGCGAAAACATGGTATATCTAGATCTTTCTCATAAAGATCCACATGAATTAGACGTAAAACTTGGTGGAATCATTGAAATCTACGAGAAATTTACTGGGGACGACCCTCGTAAAGTTCCTATGAAAATTTTCCCTGCTGTTCATTATTCAATGGGTGGATTATGGGTAGATTATGATCAAATGACGAACATCCCTGGTCTATTTGCTGCTGGCGAATGTGACTATTCTCAACATGGAGCTAACCGTTTAGGAGCTAACTCATTACTTTCAGCTGTATTTGGTGGAAGCGTGGCTGGTCCTAATGCTGTTAAATACATGAAAGGGCTTTCCACTCATGCAGAAGACTTAGATGATTCTATTTATGAAAATGAAGTGAAGCTTGAGCAAGAAAAATGGGAGCAAACACTAGCTATGAAAGGTACAGAAAACGCTTACCTTTTACATAAAGAGCTAGGTGAGTGGATGACTGATAACGTAACAGTAGTTCGCTACAACGACAAGCTAGAGGAAACTGACAGAAAAATTCAAGAGTTAATGGAAAGATACGAAAACATTAACATGGATGATACGCAACGCTGGTCAAACCAAGGCGCATCATTTACTCGTCAATTGAAAAATATGTTATACTTAGCACGTGTTATCACGTTAGGAGCACTTCAACGTAATGAAAGCCGTGGAGCACATTACAAACCTGATTTCCCAGAACGTAATGACGAAGAATTCATGAAAACTACTATGGCTAAGTTTGATCCAGCTACAGGGGCTCCAATTATTCATTATGAAGATATTGATATATCTCTTGTTGCTCCTCGTAAACGTGATTACTCATCATCGAAAGGAGCAAAATAATCATGGTGACGGCAACAGAAACCAAAAAGGTTCAAATAGAAATTTACCGTCAAGATACTCCTGAATCCAAACCCTACTGGGAAAAATTCGAAGTAAATTGGCGTCCAAATATGAATGTAATTTCTGCATTAATGGAAATTCGTCAAAGACCAGTTAACACAGATGGTAAAGCTACTACTCCTGTAACATGGGACATGAACTGCTTAGAGGAAGTATGTGGTGCATGTTCAATGGTTATTAATGGTCGTCCACGTCAATCTTGTTCAACACTTATTGATCAATTGACTCAACCGATTACATTAGCACCTATGAGCACTTTCCCTGTCGTACGTGACCTTCAAGTAGATAGAAGCCGTATGTTTGATGCTTTGAAAAAAGTTAAAGCATGGGTTCCAATTGATGGTTCTTATGACCTTGGTGAAGGTCCACGTATGCCAGAGCGTAAACGTCAATGGGCTTATGAATTGTCTAAATGTATGACTTGTGGTGTATGTTTAGAGGCTTGTCCAAACGTAAATGATAATGCTTCATTTATCGGACCAGCTCCGCTTTCACAAGTTCGTTTGTTCAATGCGCATCCAACTGGAGCTATGAATAAAGACGAGCGTTTAAATGCGATCATGGGAGATGGAGGCCTTGCAAACTGTGGTAACGCACAAAACTGTGTAGTTGCATGTCCAAAAGGTATTCCACTTACAACTTCTATCGCTGCATTAAACCGTGATACTACAGTTCAAATGTTTAGAAACTTCTTCGGAAGCGACAACATGGTAGACTAATAAATATGTAAAAGCTCAGAATGCAAATTCTGGGCTTTTTTTTATTTAGGAAATTATAAGTTCTGAACCTGCGGATAAATTGATGTCTAGCTCCACCGCCTTGCCCCTCGGGGTCAAATGGATAAAAGCT
>NZ_CALIED010000078.1:0-21194 GCF_938022135.1 uncultured Psychrobacillus sp. | reverse complement strand
AGAAACGCTGCGATGATGACCATAACATTGCTTTTTGTAGTAAGAAGAAACACTGTGATGATGAATAATTGGTAGTTTGTTAAATGGAAAATGCTTTGATCCGTACTTGATCAAGGTACTTTTTTAATTCCCAAAAGATGAGTTATGTCAACCTCACACGTATCGCGACTCATTCTGTTCCTTCTCCTTAGACTGAATGTATCTTAGTAAACTATTTTACGGAGTTTTTTCGCCCAATATACCTTACCGAAGAAGAAACGAACAACGTATTAAAACATTTTAGCGTTTTTATACCGGAACCCCTAATTTGACAATTATTTGCCGTTCCTCATTAGAAGTATGGAAATAAGATGATTAACTGGGGGATGGACAAGCTCTTAGGGACTGTCTGGAAAAAACCTCGTACATTTGAAAAAGAAAGGAGTGAATATAAATGCCAATAATTAAACCCTTTATGGCTTCTAGAAAGTTTAGTGGCACAATAGGAGCTGGTACAGGTACAGGTGCGACGTTTGCAATTGCAGCAACAGCCCTTACGGATGACACTGGTGCACTTGCTACAGCATTCCCAGGGTCATTTGCTTATTATGTTTTATATATAAACGGTCAGCCTCAAAACGCCAATATCTCAACCCTTACTAATACTACTATAACTATTCCGGGTGGCGATGTACTTGATGATGAGCTTCCAATCCTTGTTGAAGTAGTAGTCAACTAATTCTATTCTATTTGATTTGCTAAAATGAAATGCTGGTAATTATCAGGGGAATTATCGGCATTTTATTCATTGTATGTGTATGAGCAGGTTTTTCTTTATTCACCTTATAGGGGAAAAACCGTAATAAGAAATTGGTAATATACATTTTTAGTTTTCAGGGAACAAACAAGGACAGGCATACAAGCAAAATCGCTAGATTTTGATATAGATGTAGTATATTGGAAAAAAAGGAGGCTGATTTTTTGTCTTCATATCGAAATAGAAATAGTGGTTGTTCTAGCCTCTGTTGTTGCTTTAATTCTTGTTGTTGTCTCATTTGTGGCTCTATTCCTTGTTGTTGTCTCCCGTCATGTTCACAATATTTACCTTCACGATACTCGTGCTCAAGTCTATGTAATCCCACAGCAACTATTACCATGACTGCTGTTCCCAATATGGTATGTACTTCAGACCAAGGAAATAACACGGGATTTATTTCGGGTCAAGTGTTCGTAAACGGGAGTCCTGCTGAAGCAGGGGTGATTGTAAGACTTTCCGTAAGCAACCCTTCTCTTGGTATCCTCATCCCCGCTGCGACGATTACCAATGCGACAGGTAATTTTACCGGTGTATTTATCGCAACAAACGGACCGGGAACAGGATCGATTATCGCAACACTACCAGACTGTCCTGGAACAATCGCTAGCATCCCAATTACCATTAACGACTGTTCTCTACCTACCGCCACTATCATTAATTTTAATGCTGCTCAAAATCCCATATGTACAACCAACCCAGGACCGCCTGGCCCCCCCAACATGTCGAATATTTCGGGTCAAGTGTTAGTAAATGGGAGTCCTGCCCAAGGGGTAACCGTACTATTTCAAGTAAACCCCAATAATCTTGGTTTCTTCAATCAACCCTCGACTACAACAGACGCATCAGGAAACTTTAACGTAGTATTTACAGCTAATAACACGCCAGGTACAGCAAACATAACGGCTTTCCTTCCTTCTTTTGGTACAAACGCTCCTACTTCCATTACTATTATGGACTGTCCGCCGCCGCCTACTGTAACTAATTTATTGTATTTTACTTTTTCTGAAAATCAAAAGCTTGTATACACAAACGCTGATGGCTTACCACAATACGGAACAACTCAGATATTATCACCAAACGATGTTTCCTATATTAATTTATTTATAAATGGTATTATTCAGCCTCAAACTACTTACAAAGTGGAAGAAGGAAAATTAACTTTGTTAGATGGAGCCCCCCAGGATGGGGTACCAATTACTCTTCAATTTATTATTATTAATTAATGAGCTTAATTTTTTGGGCTGTTCTCTTTACCAACAAAGGGAGTAGCTTCTGTACATATACAACTACTTTTATCTTCCTGCAAGGTGACGGATTCTCCACTCGTAGCGACCTCTGGGTGATTCATCATGCAAACGATAAAAAAAAATTTGCTCTCCATCAATGGCAAGGTATTTTGAATGTATGATAATGTAAAGAATCGTACATTAAGAAGGGGTTTTGATGTGGTTAACTTTTATAGGGTGGGCCATACGAAGGTGCGAGTATTTAGAAGGTATTTAAAACTTCGGGTATTTTTTTTACGTCTTATATAGGGACCTTCTATCGTGTCCTATAGTCCGTAAAAAAAAGTCTCATAAAAAAAGACCCTATAAAAGGGTCTTTTTTTAATTTCTCGTCTAATCAATAGATATATCATGACCCCGTAAAAAGTTAAGATGCCAATTACCTTTGTTGACGTTACCACCATAGCACTAACAATAGCTATGAACATTCCTATTTTCACTGTCTGTACTATATTGTACAAGCAGTTTTTCTATTAATGAATAAAATAACTCGAAAATAAAAAAAGAGGTGATTAAAATAAACCCTTTTAATCCTATTCCACATTGTAAACCTTTTGTAGATGCCGACCATCACTTTGTTTGTTGTAAGAAAAAGAAACGCTGCGATGATAACCATCACTTTGTTTGTTGTGAGAAAAAGAAACGTTGCGATGATGACCATCACTTTGTTTGTTGTGAGAAAAAGAAACGTTGCGATGATGACCAGCACTTTGTTTGTTGTGAGAAAAAGAAACGCTGCGATGATGACCAGCACTTTGTTTGTTGTAAGAAAAAGAAACGCTGCGATGATGACCAGCACTTTGTTTGTTGTAAGAAGAAGAAACACTTCGATGATGACCATAACATTGCTTTTTGTAGTAAGAAGAAACGCTGCGATGATGACCATAACATTGCTTTTTGTAGTAAGAAGAAACACTGCGATGATGACTAATTGGTAGTTTGTTAAATGGAAAGTGCTTTGATCCAATACTTGATCAAGGTACTTTTTTTTATTGATCGGGCTTTTTTTATTTAATCTAAGTATAATCAATATTTTTATAGGGATATTCTGCCCCCTTAGCTGAATAAAGGATTTTTTTTACTTGAATTTGAATGTATGATAATTGAAATTTTCGTACATTCAAACCCTTGATTTCATTGTTTTTTTTCATTTTTTCTCTTTAAACTTAAAAATGAGAAAAAATCGTACATTCAAATCGTTGTTTTTAAAGGATTTAGAAGTTCTATTTACTCTTTTCGTCTCCTGCACTGTACGTGGATTGAGTACAATGGTATGTGATGGTCAATATCTTTGTGATGATAGGTGCACTGATTGGAGTATGTGGCCATATCATATCCTAACCCTTGTCCATACCCCCTATGATAAGTAGTCTTGCTGTATGCCGTATGCTGTTACGCGTAGTGCAGTTGTACAGGCCCTAGGATGGGTCATACGAAGGTGCTAGTATTAGGGGGTGAACTTAGGGGGTTTTGTTAACGTCCTGGACCTTATACGACTTATATATTGATAAAAAAGTATTCTCTATGAGAAAAGATCCTAAAAAAAGACCTTAAAAAAATATTTAAGACCTCTACATTAGAATGGCGATATTAACAGCATCCGCATCCCTTTTTCTTTTTCTTGTTGCTTTGTGCACCTGATTCATTTGAATTGGATGGATGTAATGAACTTATTAAAATGAGTTTTAGAAGTTTTTTCAAGATAGACTTGTGTTTCATCAAAATGTCTCTCCTTCATGACTGTTTTATTATATTTTATGAAGGTTGTACCAACTTGCTTAGGTTATGATTCAAAACATCCGGTTAAAAGTAAACATTTTCATAACTACCTAAAAAGCCGATCTCCTCTACGTTGGAATCGACTTTTTTACTTATTCCTAATGAACTAACGCACCCTATAGTTCATTAAGAAAAAAGACGATTAGCTATTTGCTAGTCATCTCTTTCACTTTAGCGTAAATAGTGGAACGTGGAACGCCAGTCATTTTAGCTATATCATTAACGCTTAAACCGTTTGATTCTCTTTCATCATACAGCTTTAACGCCTTCTTAACGTCCTTCTCGTCCTTCCCTTTACGTCCCATATGTTTACCTTGTGCCTTAGCCCTTTCACGTCCCTCAGTGGTTCTATCTTTGATTAAATCACGTTCAAACTCAGCAATAGCCCCCAGCATAGTAAACATTAGCTTTCCTGATGGTGTACTAAAATCAATCTGTTCTTTGATGAATACTAAAGCTATTCCACGTTCTTCTAAATCCTTAGCAATCTTTTGTAGGTCAAAGGTGGAACGTGCTAATCTATCCAACTTGTAAACAACCAGCTTGTCACCTTCCCTTAAATAGTCCAACGCCTTAGCAAGTTCTTTCCTGTCAGATTTAGCACCACTTTGTTTTTCCATGAATATCTTCTCGCAACCATACTCTTTTAACTTCTCTTCCTGTAAAGCCAAGTCCTGATCTTTAGTTGAAACACGTCCATATCCAATAATAGCCATTATGTATAACCTCATTCCATCTGTCTAAAAGTTAATTAACTTCTGTAATTTAATTCTAGACTAACTTGCGGACATTGAAAATGGTTATTTTGAGGGGTAATTAAGGTGTTTTTTCAAGTCTCTAGAACTTGTAACTTTTAGACACGTTCGTAAAGGTACATAACAACCAGCGAACGTTCGTAAACTCAAAACAGACTTTTACGAACGTGTACGTGAGATTGAATAAGTTGAGAGCATGAATGTAGTAGACACAAAAGTGTCTGCAAATTTGAAAAAACCGACCAATAAAGGTCGGTTTTTTCAAACTAATTTCATCAGAAACCGCCACCGAAACAGCTAGCTCCAACAATGATTAAGAGTATAAACAAAACGACTATGAAGGCGAAACCTCCACCAAATCCGTGGTCAAAATCATGTTCACAACTTGACATATAGAAACATCTCCTTATTTTTAAGGAGGAATAAATGGGTTATATCATCGTATGCTCTAATTAGTAAAATGACCCAACCACGAAATATGGGAATGCTGCAGAATCGGTTGCAGCATGGCAATATCAGTTGAAGAAGAAAAATCAAAAGCATTGTTTAACAGCGTCTATTTTAAAGAAGTAACAATCAAAAAAAGTTCGTAAAAATATACTTTTACGAACGCAAACGATAAAAACAACAAAAAGAAAGCCTGAAGCGTTTTCGCTCCAGGCTAATTCTATATATTATAACTTTTAAACGTCCTTTACAGGTGTTTAAATTTTTTTCGAGTATTAAAACTAATAAAAAATTAAAAACGGCAAAATGGGCCTTTTAAAGGGTTTTAAGAACCTTATATATCAAGATTGGCGCCTTATAGATTGTAGAAGGTGTCTATACTTATTTATGTGAAAATTGTCCAACACTGTTTGGAGTAGTTTCTCGTTTTTCTGTTATGGAAGATAAGGTGGAGATACTGACATGCCCCAAGTGTTCTAAGAAAGTAGCAGCATGTATTAGAGAAGGGCACTTATTTGTACTTTTTAACCAAATCGAGGATAGCAATTTCAATAAGATCGGATTTATTGAATTTCTGTTGGTCTGCGAAGCTATCCAGCAAAGCCCCAACTTCCTCATTTATGACGATTGTCTTCCGTACCTTTTTGCCTTTTTCTAATGTCATTACCCTTTGATACAAGTCATCTCCATGACTATCTTGCTGGTCGGTAAGAACATATCCTCTTATTAAATCTCTAAGAATCGCTCTTTCTTCTGGTGTGAATTCTGTGTTAATCGAACTTTTATCTTGAGCTCGTAAGCTATTCACATCAAGGGGAATAGGATGTGAATCCTTTTTCGTGTCGTGTGAAATTTGATTCACATTGAATGCATGTATAGGTGTAGTCTGTTTCACCTTAGGGTGACTATTATTCGATTGGATGAACTCAAACACTGATGTATAAAGAGGTTCTTCCCCTTCACCTACATAGTACCAGCCCTTTTGACCAGAGTTTCGATACTCGTATCCAGCATTTTGTAAAGCTTCTTTTAACTTCTTCTCACCAATACGAACTTTCTCTTTTGCGATCTTGGCTATGGTATTTCCCGTTATCAATAGGTCGTCCAGTATTTCCTTGATTTTCATGATTCACATTCCTTTCACACTGGTATCACACGCTTTTCACACTGGTATCACTTTTAATTCACCTATTCTACACTCTGGTGTGAATTCCCTCCGATATTTACAAAATGCCCTCGCACCATATTTTAGGCTGGTACGCTTTAAATTAACCCCATTCGCTTACATTCCTGTATTTTCTTTTTTCTAGTCACATCAGCTAAAACGCTGCATTGTTCGTCCAAATACAATTTATTTGGTTCGGATTTAATCGATAGACGCTTATCATCAGTAATCATCTTTTGCCAATAGCTAGAACCATCCATAAAAGTAACTTTGCAGTTTCTTATAGTTGATTTTTGGTAGTGGTAAAAAGCTTTGTTGCCACCTTCACTAGCTAAGGGCATTTTCATCACGTTTGTGTAGCCTTCTTCTTTTTCCATCTCACAGCCACCTCTTCAAAGTAAAAAAAGACCACCAGCGATCAAGCAAGTGGTTTGTCCCTTAGTTATCTTTATTTTATGAATCTGTAATTGCCTTGGCTTGGGTTACCGTTCATCCCCCCCCTATCCCTAACAAGTAGTTCATGAAAGAAGGCATAAAAAAGAACGGCTGTTAGGCCGTCCATTTAAGGTGGAAGAAAGTCTGTGAAGTCCCGTTCTAGTTAGGATTGACTAATAGTTCATTAAATGAATCCTAAATCACAAAATAAACTGGATAAAAAAAACTCCATTTATTCAGATACATAGGTTACTTGTCCAAGCAATCGTTGATTTTATTTAATACGATAACTTGTAACGACGATTATGAAAATATAAAACTTCATATTCAAATAAAGTTACAAGAAAGGATTATGATTATATGGGAAATTGTTCAGGTCACTGGAATAACTGGAATAAGAATGATAAGGGAAAATTTGAACGTCATGACCATAAGTCAAAATTTGACCATAAAGATTCTTGTAAGTCTTGTGGGCATCATGATAAGTCTGATTGCGATTGCAACTTTAGAAGTATCAAAAAAGATGTAAAATTGAACAGCGACTGTATTGTAGTTAATTCAGTGGTATGCTCAAAAATGGTACAAAAGGTTGCAGAAGGAACATTTCCTAATGGTGTGTTTTTATCTGGTACTACTCCTCTGCCAAGTGATGCTACTATTCTTTCTATAACTGTTGTACCGAATCCAGCTGGTATTGTCCATAAATCAACACTCATTAGGGACAAAGTCGTGAACATAGGGCTTGTTCCTGTAACTATTTCAGTAGTAGCTTTGTTTGGAACCCCACTCGTTCCTACAACATTCACATTTACAACGAGTTTAAAATTCCAGGAGCACACGGATTGCCCCGGAGCCTGTCCAGAGGATACGGTAACAGAATCCCCACTTATAGTAGAAGGGACCTTTGGTCAACCGGGAGTACCAGTCGTCGCATCAGCTACTACCGTTGTCACAGGCATTCTAGTCAAGGTTATACTACGCACTACCATCACAGTGACTCGCCCAGTTATTGTAGATTCAAAGGGTGGCATTTGCGACGTAAATGACCGTCGTTGTGACTTACCGACTAATCCACCAACTTTCACTCTTCCTACTACGCCAACAGGCCCGTGAGGTAGTTTTTTGACTTCATTAGAAAAGCCTTCTCTAGTTTAGAGAAGGCTTTTTATCATAAATAAACGAGAAGCCTCCACTTTAGAAATAGGTTAAGTGGTGGGTAGTACAAATAACTTTCCATTGCAACACATAAAAAACCCCGAAATAACGCCTAGCGTTTCACAGGGAGAGAACGCACTGATAACGCAAGAAAAACAGATGCAAAATTTCAAAAAAGAATTGATTCAAGAACTCTCCAATAAGCAAAGTGAAATCATGGAACAATTTAAAAATGACCTAACTAAAGAGATGTCTACTGTGATGCAAGATCGTTTTGAAAATGCTGTGAATGAAGCAGTAAAAATGGCTCTATTACAAGAAAGAAAAGAAATTAAAAAGCAAGTCGTACAAGAGATTGAGAAAAATTCTCTCCAAATTGCTTCAGGAATCGAAAAAACAAATGAAAAAGGTTTTTTGAAACGATTAAAACGTCTATTTGGATAATCTGCCATTTGAATATTTGTCAAATGGAAAAAACTGAATTACCTTTTTTTATTAAAGCTAGAACTTTCTTTTGTTTGTTATCTAAACCAGGTGGAACGTCATCTCTAGATCAGCAACAGAACCTTGTAGAACCTAGTCAATTTATGGTTGCTTTACCATACTGATAGAGTTAGAATTATAGATAACTTAATACGAACGGACAAAATAAAAAGCCATTTCCTGATGTTAAAGGTTGCACCCTCTAACGGAAATGACTTTCAAATTAACCTAGTGTTGCACCACTGGTTAAAGTTTTAGCCCTGAAGCCACAGGACTAATTTTGATACACCTATTATAAACTCTACGTCCACTTGTTTCAACTAGTAAATGCTAGTATCTTTCATACATAATCGGACAAAGTTTAACAAAAGGCGTTATCTCTTTAACTTGTAGCACGAACAGGTTATTGAGGTAGCGTCTTTTTGTTGTCTGTTCAAAGAGGAATTGCCTGTAAACCTCTATAAAATACTGATTGGATAGCCTACGTTCGTGCAGAGAGTACCTAGTATACTCTTACAAAGTGGGCAACCCTCAATGGATTCCTATTCATCTGTTGAGGGAAGGTGAGAACTACCTTAAAAGGTTCGGGTGGTAGCCATTAGCATTACGGTGCTAGGGAACACGTTCAGCTTGTCGCATAGGGGTGGCTTTATGTAGAGGACAAGCCTTTAGGTAAAGGGCGTGTACGGTGAAAACTGTTGAGTGAATAGGGTCTATACATACGGATACATTGCGAACTGACGCAAGTAACTTTAGACGCTTATCCCTCCTATTCTGTTAGATTGCTTTTTTTAGCTTTCTTTCAGCATAGGGGATAAGACTGCCTTCCAGCCGTTTCAATGCTTCACTTCAGCAAGTCAAAAAACCTAAGACCCGTCAAGCATAATCAGCTAAATAGTTGAAAGAATTGCTGTTAAGATAACGGAGGTTAGGCATTACGACTACATAAGCTTATATTTACTATATAAGGTTCCATAGTTTGGTGAAAGATAGCCTGGAGTGAAAATGCTTCAGGCTTTTTTCTTTTTAGGGAAAGTTGGGATTCCCTTTTTTTCGGAATGAACAAGAATTTTCTTTAATAATTCTTTGCCTTCTTCTTTAGTCATGTTCACTTTTTGTTTAGCCATGATCCATACTCCTTTATATATATTTTGATTGTACAAGTATGGTCTAAATTCAGAATTATTAAACATCTCCCTTTCTACTGGAATATTTCTTATTTCAGGTTCATATGGATAGTGTACATAGGGTATTTTCACTTTTGGGAGGGGGAAGGACTTATGAAAGAGGGAAGTCAGATAACAAAAAGAAAAGTCAGATCTGACAAGAAAAGAGATATTAAACCAACTGTTTCGGCTGCTTTAAATGAATGTGTACATAACTTATCGTACATTTTGAATCAGCCTATAAAGGATATAGGGGAAAAAATAATAATGGCAGCTATCAATTCCAGGGAATGTATTGATAGCTTGTCCATGTATTTCAAAAGAGACTACAGGCACGATAATACGATTTTTAGGGGTGACCTTGAAGCAGAGGTAATTCAGAAGAGAAATATCATTCAGAAGGAAAGGTTACATTTAAGATTCAAAGCTTGCGAACATGAAAGAATTTCAGGCTTGGCCTATTCCATGGATTGTAGTGTTAGTTTAGCCACAACTATGCTGTTGATTGCTGGTATTAGAAATCGAGACGTCTTTACACAAATGGTGGATTCAGAGGTAATTAGTTTACTTGATCCGGGAAGGCTTAAAAGTTTAAAGATGATTCAGAAATACATTTCAAAACTGAATGACGAGCACATTTCACTTTTTTCTCTAATTTCATATGTAGCGCATGAAGTAGTGGATACTACAAAAACGCTTCATGAAAAAGTGAATCTTTGGATAGATGATAATATAAAAAATATTGATTAAAATTATATGGAGAATAATGTGTTTCAAGTCAAAACGGGTGAGGAGGAATGAGCATGAAAATGTTTAAAATGAGTGCTGTGGCATTGGTCGCTGCGTTGTTGTTCCCTTCTTCTACATTTGCAAGTGGATGGGATTATTTAGGAGAACAATCTCTTTATTCTAATGGTGCTGAAAGTGATCAGTTTGCCTCTACTGGTGGTGATTATAAGATTTGTCGGGATTCTTACGTGGGTCCAGCTGGTAAGTTAAAAGTTGAATTATGGGAGTATGATCCTGACAGTTATAATGATTATGTAGGGGTAAGATATTTAGATCGAGGCGAATGTGGTATTTTCCGGGGTATTGGTAACCTTGTTGATGGAGGAAATGAAGCAGAATTTTTTGCGAAATCAAGGACTAACAGTGATATGCATTTAATCTTTTATGATTAATTCACTAACTGAATGAAAAAAAGGACCTGGATTGATTCGTAAAGGCTAAAATGAAGGATGGTAAAGATCGAACCGATAGGCTGCAGGGTAAAGTTGCTATATGTATCAAGATAAGAAAAAACACAAAAAGCCCCCGTTTTTTTGGGGGGCTTTTTGTGTTTGATGATAGGACTCAAAAATACTATAGAAGCACTCCTTTCCGTCATTTTCCCTTTAATTCAGCTAAATAGTGCCTTACGGCACTTTCAACTAGTTCATAAACCGTCCTATCATGAATGATTGCTTGTATTTTTAGTTCCTTCATAAGTTCAACATCCATATCGAATGAAGAACGTTTTCTTATAACGTTGGTTCGTTCTATGGTTGGTGCTGATTGTTCGTTCGCTTGTTTGACTTGTTCTTTACCACGTTTTATGCCAACGTTTGAACGTTGGTTGGTATCGTTAATAGGTTCTTTATTCACATTAGTTGAAACGTTCGCCTTTGCTTTTCCTGCTGTTGCAAAGTCATAAATAAGCTGCTCTTGTACCGTTTCCTTGTCACCTTCACCAACGAAATACCAGCCTTTTTTTCCTGAATTTCTATACTCATAACCAGCTTTATTCAATGCTTTCCTTAGTAGTTTTTCTGAAAGATGAACATCAGCCCTTTTGGCAATATTCGCTGGTGTATCAGTTTTAATTAACTCCAAGATTTCACCGATTTTCATTTAGTACGCTCACGGGAAAACCAATACTTTGTTTTGATATTTCGATAAGTCCCGATGTCTTTGATCAGCTCGGCAATAAGATCATAACCGCAATATGTGTGCCTCAGCGTGCTAAATTCATCTAATGTGACATAATCATCACTCTTTAATTCAACGTGACACTCTCCACAACAAATCTCCATATCCAACACCTCCAAAAAGTATATTGATATATTCGTCGAAACTTGGTGGCCATAATTTCTATCTCTCGAAATCCATCCTTCTTTCTTTTCTGTTCATCACTTTTTCATTTTCTTTTACTTTCAAAAATGTTTGCACGCCTTTTACTTCTTGCTCATCGGTAAAATGTTTTTTTAATAATCGTTCTCCCATTTTATCTAAGACTTGGGCTTTAAAAGTCCCAACATGATGACTGAAGTCCTTTACTTTATCTTTGTAATAGCTTTTTACCTTCTCAAGGGTACGGGTTAAAAAAGTATTTTCTCTAACCAATTCTTTGTTTTCATCTCTCAAACGGTCATTCTCTTTTTTCAACATGCTATTTTCATCTTTTAATCGATCATTTTTTTGCACTTCTTGAATCCAATAGCCCTCAAACTGCTCAGATTTGATTTTAAGACTCTCCGAAACTTTCGCTAGGGTTTTAATGCCCTCAAAGTCTTCTTGGGCTAATTCGACCGTTCTAGAGCGAACTAAGCCACCCTTCTCTTTTACTTCCACCTCATCTACTTTTTTAACATGATCTAAAGACTTTCCTAGGTCGCTTAAGCGACCCTCTACGTCCTTAATGGACTTCTCCAGTGATTTTTTATCTTCTAGCTTTTCTTTCAATTCATTTTCTAATGATTTTACTTCTTCCTTTACGCTTAACGCTTTGAATCGCTGGGCTTCTATATGCTTTCGGTCACTAGAAACGCCACGCTCTAAATCAAATCCCTTTTTCGTCACATGCTCATGAAATTTATCTTGAAGTTGCTGCAGTTCTGTTTTTTTACCAAAAAACTGTTTGGCTGCCAATTTACCTTCCGAAGTAATCGGAACCATCCCCACATGCATATGTGGCGTTTTTTCGTCTTTATGTACAACCGCATACACCATATTTTTTTCACCATAACGATCCTGGAGAAACTTCACGCTTTCTTCAAAGAATCGTTTTTCTTCTTGTGGATCTAGACCATCGAAAAAAGCTTTGTCTGACGTGACGACAAAAGAGCATAATTTGACCGCATCTTTCCGTATTGCTCGTTCGCCAGTATAGCGTTCATCAATTTCTTGTTGAATGCGCTCGTCATAATCGATCGGAGCGTTATTCAACAAATCATAATTCAACGAAGAACGCTCCTTATCAATGTCCATATTCGTCTGACTCTCTTTTTCTCGTTGATTATGAATCTGCATGCCTTTGACGTCCGCACTCTTAAATTTTTTCATATGTATGACCGCAAAACTCATCAAGACCACCCCCAAATATTTCTCCCTCTATTCATTGTCCGAGAAAGAACTTTATTTGTAAAGTGGAGCTTACTACACTTTGTACCAAAGTGGTAAGCTCTGCGAGGCGGTTTCGGTACGCCGAAACCATGCTAAAGCATGGAAAAAACAAGACCGCGGGCTCTCGCCCACACCTAGCCAACGTAGCACGTTGGATCGCCATAAAAACATCAACCCCCAACCCCCAATTCTTGGGGGCGCCCTCGCCGGTAGGCAGCTCAAAAGGCAACACCTTTTGAGACACCAAGAGGGTCTTGGTGAAGTGAGTCTATCAACTCCTTATCCTCCCTTCGGTCCGGTACCGTTGACAGACGCCAAATAGAAAAGGGTTCTTATCTAAAATTAGATAAGAACCCTTTTTCCATTTTACAGTAGTTTACATAAAGCACCTTACCGGAAGCAGAGTCACACAAAAAACACCCTAACCGAATTTTGGTAGGGTGTTTTTTAGAAGTTTATTAACCAAATATACGTTTCCAGATTCCATCCTTTTTTTCTTTTTGTGCCTTATCCATTATTTCATACATTTTTTGTTGAGTTTCAAGCATTGTATCTAATTTCCCTTTCAAAATATCGTTTTCTCTTTGTAGATCCTTATTAGTATCTAATACCTTCTCTACCGACTCAATTACGTAATTAACTTGGCCCTTAGAAACTTGATTTTCTTTTATATATTGCATATCGTGCAATAAAGATTTCATATCCTTGGTTGAAAAATCCTGTTCTTTCAATGGTTGCACAGGGTGTATCGGCGCTATGTTTTTATTTTCATTACTTCTACGTGTTGCCACTATCTCAGCCGCCATATCTAATCCTATTTTGGCATCTTTTGATTAATTCATTAACAGCAAGTTCATCGAATGAGGTATATATACGTCCTAGTGTCGGATCTTTTCTGAATTGATACCCTTGTTTTTCTAAAACTTGGGCATATTTTCGAACTGTTGATTCAGCAATATCTAAATTTTTAGCAATATCAGTAGTTTTTAGTTGTTTATAATCTTCTATGTCTAATTCTTTTGTATCGTCCACATATCATCACCTCTAATAATAAATTAAACAACACATAGGCGATATCCTTCAAGTAAAAAGGAACATTTATTCACAAACCAAAGAATAGCAGCAGGTAAGAAAGAAGCACCCTTACCTTTGAAGTAAGGGTGCTTCTTTCTTTAATTATAGATCCGCATCATAAAATGTATGTGATGGTATGAATTGCTTGTGTGAATTGATATAGTCCACAAGAATAGGAAGGAAATCTTCCAGTTTTTCTATGCTGGTTTCTGTTCTTGGAACCGTATCACCAGGCTCATTATGATGATGATAAGGGTCTGTATCAACATTTCTAGGTGGCTCTGGATGCCATTGCTTATCGAAAGAAGTAATATGTCTTTCGTGTTTGCTCTTTTTGTATTTTCCTTTTATGTTGGGATATTCCCAGGCATATCGATATTCTTCGATATCGCCAAATTTATTGTATTTTTCATTTATAAATAGTACCGTTTCCCCGTAGATATCATGATTATTTAGTGGCAAGGTAGCAACAACTCTTTCTTCTCCTTTTGCCTTGATTTCAGGTATCTTATTGTGATTAAAGAGTTGTGGGTTTGCTACAAAAAGGTCTCCAAAAAATTGGACCCTATCTATTTGCTTTTGTCTACTCATGTTGTTTTTTGTTCAATTCTTCAAGAGCGTCTCGCCAATCAAAATAATCATCGGGTTCGTCTAATTCATACGGGTCTCTTACATCTCCAAAAATCTCTTCGAATGTTCCTTGGTAATTGTTTTGAAATTCCTTAATTTCAGCCTGTAGTTCTTGGATTACATCTTCTTTTGTACGATTACGTAATCGATAAGTTTGATACAAAACTTGTATTCGTGATGCCCAAACACCCTTACTCCAATAGAAACAATTATGGTAAGGATAGCAACGATGGCCTACGTCCGGAACCTTTTCCATACCAACAGTTACATACCGACTGAGGGTAGCTTTAGAAATATTTAAAAGCTTTTGAAGGTGTTGTGAAGCAATCAATGCGTTTTTATGGTAAAGGTAATCAAGTTTTCCTTTTTCAGTGATGATTAGGAACATTTGGTCTAAAGCGTATTTAGCCTTAGCAAAAGATTCGATAAGAGGAAGTTTAGTATCAGCCAGGACGTTATTTAATTCTTCTGTCCATTTACTATATAGAGCGTTTTCTTGAATAAAAACAGTGTCTTTGTTCGGAGTTATACTAATAAGATACGAATGATATTTCATTTGCATCGCATAGGCGTAGTTTGTAACTAATTCAACAGCGCTTATATCAGGGTGCTGACTTAGCTTATTAACCAATTTGATACTAAATTCTTCTTGGAAATCTGATGAGGTGGCATTTTTATTTTTAAAAGAAATCAAGTCTATCCCTCCTTTCCTCTATTTTAACATTATATGAAACGAAATTACATTTTCGTTTCATTATACTCATTTTTTCCCCTTTTTATTCGTTTCAAAATCCATGTATGAAAAACATGAGCTCCCATGAGATATAAAAAAGGTGATTCCTTAAAGAATCACCTTTAATTTTTTCGTTAATTCTAATGTACGATAATGTATAGAATCATACGTTCAAAAGGCCGCCAATTGGTGGCCTTCTTATGGCGCTAACGCGCCTGTTAGTTCTATAAAGAAGACTTATTGTAGAGTTGACACAAACTGCGACATAAAGGGGAGATAAAAATGGTAATTCGTTCGATAATGATGATCATTGATTGCTGTGTTTGGTAAATCTTTAAGTATTTATTGCTTACTTATTAGGGATTGCTTAAAAATCAACTTGTCTAGCTTCTGACTATATTTAAGTGTTTCCTGATGATTTAGACCTTTCTTAATGCCAGTTTCTATAAGAATTTTTCTTAGTTCCTTTATATTTAATTCTAACTCCCTATACAATTTTATTTCGCACATAATAAATACTCCTTTTCAGGCAAACAATCTCGATTTTAGAAGTATATTGCATTTATGTAATTTATAAAAGGTTTTCTCTTAACTTGCTAAATAAAGTAGGGAAATCGACATAAAATTACACTGGAGTACGTCACAGTTCTTAATACACTACCCTTATTGAACTATCCTGCCCCTTTAGTTCAATAACAAAAAGAGCCGCCCGTTGGCAGCCCCGATCTGTAAGTAACGCACCCGTTAGATAAAAATATAATCTTATACAGAAAAAGAGGACTGACATCTAGAATTATTCAAAGATATTTAGCATATCTTGAAACAAATAATGCGTTCAGGACGTCCGTAAAAGTCCATGGAAGTTCAGGGACGTTCGTAAAGTGTTTTCACGTTTTAACGAACGCGAATAACGGTTGTTTTGAGAAGAAACTCCACCGTTCGAGAAAGTCTACTTTTACGAACTTTTTGATGGAAAGTAAGAGAAAAGATTAAAAAGATCAAACTCGTCAAAAAAGTAGCCTTTGCTCATCAATAGAGCAACGACTATTTCCCCTTTGGTGAAATTTTTCTTATGTTCGGCTAGGAACATTTCAATGTTGTTAAATTCTTTTATGCTGCTAAACTTGCTGTAGTCTTTAAAATTTTTGATCCTGCCTGCTACCAACATGACTGTTCTTCCTTTCCGGAAGACAAAGAAAAAGGCATACTTTACCCTTTTACCAATCCCATCCGAATTAGAAAAACGGTAAAATACACATTTGATATAAGCTAGGAAGTGTTTTGTACCTAATGGTTAGTTAAGGAAGATTATTAGTTATATGGGCCGAATCCCTTGCATCATCCAATAAAAAAAGTTCCTTCTACAAAAATGAGGGAACTTTTTTTATTGGTAGCACCTCTAATAGTGCGGGTAATATAGAGGATAACCATAACCATATCCATAATAATGATGTCCATAATATGGATGCGGGAAGTAGGGACTAAAGCCACCCCAAAATGGTCTTCCAAACAGAGGGCGTAGAAATATTCTTCTTTCATGCATGTATACCCCTCCTCTTTTTTCATGTATATTCATCTAACTATTATTTTCTTAGGCTAATACTTTATTTTTAAATTATTAAGCAATTTTAGTATCACTGATTTTAAGATATTCAGAACAATAGCATCTTTACTTTTAAGGTCTTTCAACACATTATAAAATTCGATATCATTTATAGTACTGGACCTTAATTTAATACATTGAATTAAATTTTTTTTATCTTCAACTACATCTTTGAATACATTTACTAATTTAATATGGTCTTTTTCTAAGATTTTTGGAGGAGATACTGATTCTAAAGTATCCGTAATTCTTTCATGAAACAATACATCATGTTCCAATTTAACTAAAAGCACTTCAGAATCTTCTTTAAATGAAATATTTAAATCTTCCGAGGTTTGAGTTATAGCTTCACCAATGTTTTTCAATGTTTGACCATATTCAACAATCTGATTTTTCATGATAATCCCTTCAATCATTATTTAACTTTTTAAACTATTTTGTAATGAACCTTATAAATTTTAGAAAATATTTTTTATTGAATTAAAATAGGTGGTTCCAATTTCTTTTTTTCCTCAATAATTATTTGTCGACTAGCTTCTGCTTCAACTGTTGAACCGAGTGTTTTTATCCAGTCACCGATATTTGTGATTTCTTGTGCTTCTAATGGAACAGTTTCTGGACTTGCTGAGACTTGTTTGGTAACACCAATCCCTATTAAGAATTGTCCAATGGATTGCAACCACGCTCCCAATAATATTTGTCTTTCATTTGCATCCATTCTGACTTCTTCACTAATCAGCATAATCTTGGATAAATTTATCGCCTCTATTGTTTGACCAATAAATTGAATCCAGCTTGCAATAGAAATTTGTTTTTCAAGTTGTAAAACCAATTCCTTATTTTCAGTATCACTATTTTCCTTGCTTTCCTTTTCATTTTCCTTTTCATTTTCCATTTGTTCATTCACTCTATTTCACCCCATTCTATATATACCTTATGAAAATATACAGAATGATGTTTCAATAAAAGGAGCAGCTTAAAGCTGCTCCTACAATGATGTATTTTATATTTTTTTCTTCCTAAGCATGTATGCTAAAAACCCATTAGGCCTCAAGGGGTTTAATATCTTTTGTTTTTATTGTTTATGTATATTTTTATACATCGTTGGATATCAAGGTTTTTGACTTCTGAAGAAACCTCTCGACTGCATAAAAAAGGATATTTCCTATGCCTTCTTCCTAGTATCGGCCCCACCTACGCCAGATAACTTGGATTGCCTTACAGCCACTTTGTTTTACGGTATAGCGTAAATACTGATAAACTATCGAATTTACTTGTTTTTTGGTAGCAATTGTTGGATAATTAACCAAACAAATACGGACGTAAAAAAGAACTCCAACGTGTCTAAGTGGGATTGCAGTCCCCTTAAACCGTTCCCCCTAATTGCGCTAGGGAAAACACTTGTCGAAGTTCTTTGTAACTAACATATTAGTACATTCATTTTAGTGTATTTTATTGTTAGTTTCAAGGAAAAAATGTTGTTTCTTTCATTAGACCACATTTAAAAGACGCTGTTTCCCTTAATCTTTATCGGGATCAGTGTCTTTTTTATTGTCCTCTAAGGAGGAAATACCATACCATGTTATCTGGAAGAATTGAGAACTTTAAAGAATATAGCCAATTTGATAGTTTGAAATCCTTCAATACCACTATTGAAATGTTCCTAGCAGACCATAAGAAAGACTTTACTAAAGGCGAACTGGTAGCATTTAAACGCCTAGTACGTTACTCTGCGAAGTATTTTGGTGTTGCTAATGCTAAAATCGGAACGTTATTGAAAACAATCAATGAAAAATTAAATGGATTCGGTATCAGTCGTTCCACCTTTGAACGTATGCTAAGGAAGGCGAAGGATTTCGGTATATTGACCGTGAAGAACACTGTTAAACGTAAGGGTGGAAAGGGTCATAATGTGTTTGTCTTCAACACAATTGATGTATTGAAAAAGAGAATTTTGACGTATTGTGAGAACAGCGTCAAGCCATGTGAGAGTAAGGATGAACAGCCGGATAATGAAAGGGAATCTATTGTTCCTTTAGAATCTAGTAATACAAAACAAGAAAGTAATAATATAAGCGATAGTCAGATAATGAAGGCAGTTTTCAATAGAGTACAAGATGCTATCAAAGAAGGTTCAACCATTACATACCTATCCAGTTACGTTGATAGAGTTTTCAGGTCACTGGAAAGTCAGGCTTTACATATGGAAAACAACCGTCAAAAGGCTATTAGAAAGAAACGTGAGGATAAAGCACGTCAATTTTTAAATCCAATCAAGGACGTACCATTGGTTAACTGGTTAGAAATGTAGGGGGAAAAGAGGTCAAAGGTGAACTATATCATGTAGTCATCCTTGCAGAGCCATAACGACAAAAACCCCTGCAATTAAACAGGGGAAAGGGGAATAATCGGGTTGGTTATCCATAATATACCACCAAACCTGAGTATTAAACCTTCAACAGGACAGAAAGAAAGGCAGCCATAACGAAGAATAACCTCTGACAACTTTTTTAAGGTTGGACTCAGAGGCAAGGTAGCTACTTTTCACTTAGTAATATCCCCACTAAATCGGATACTATTCATCAATTGGGGCAAGAATTGGGCATGAAGATTATACAAAAAAACAGATCCCAAAAGGAATCTGTTTCGATTAAAGTATAATTATGTAAGCCGCCATTGCCGTAGAATAGAAGAAAGTTTTAACCACCACTTCTCAAAGTGGGTGTTCGCAAAAACAATTCTGTTGTCCAAGCCAGTGACTAGGCATAACATTCCTGTTTCAATTTAAAACTCCCTATTACAGCTTAAAGGTAAAACTTTATATCGTTACGTACAATGCAGCTTGTATTCATATAGTACTTTAATTAAGGGTTGAGTTCAATGGTAGTTGTTGCCCGAATTGGTACATATGGAGATTACTACACGGCTAAACAAGATAAACTCCAATTTGGAAGGGAATAGCAAAAGCTGAGGCGAATAATTAACCGAGGTGATCTTATGAAAATATCTGAATTACTAGAGTTAACCCAAAGCAAGAAACTAGCTGACATTGCTAAAGACAGTTTGGATATAGGTGAAAAGAGAACAGTTGAAGCACTTAAAAAAGCTGGTTGCTATTCAATCAGTGGCAAACGTGGGTGGCATTTTGATGGTAAATCTAGCGTGTTAGAACAATCTATTTATGAGTACTCAACACCAAGCAAACGAGGGGTTAATAGTGCCAAAAAAGAGGTTTCTGCAACATTAGAAAAAGCCACGGTTGTAATTAACCCAAGTTCCCAACTTTCCAATGAACCAGAAAATAAACAAGTTGGTAATCCAATAAACAAACAAATAAATAATCCAACCAATAAACAAATAAATAAACAAATAAATAAACAAGTTGGAAAACCAACAATCCAACAAACCAAGAATAAAACCAGTAAACCGGCTATGAAAAAGGTAACTTATGAAATTGAAGAACAGCTTCATGATGAATTAAAGATCAAGTCTATTAGAGAAAAACGGACGGTATCGGAAATAGTGAATGAAATCATAAAGAGAGGATCACAATAATTTTCATATTTGACCTGTATCTGAGTGTCATTCAAGCCAGTCATATCAAGGATTCAAGCCTGTTTTTGAAAATGACATTGTTTCTATATGTATCAAGATAAGAAAAACACAAAAAAATCCCCCAAAAAACCGGGGATTTTTTAAGTTCAAAACCAAAAACAAAAACCCTCAAAAACTGAGAGAGTGAAAGTTAAATTGTACCTTTCATTCTAATTACCTTCCCACCTAACTCAGATTTAAGTTCTAGCATTCCGTTTTTTTTATAATAGGTAATTGCTTGCTTGTTACTTGGTGAAACACGAAGATGATACTCAGTTACTCCCTTGTTTTGAAAAAACTTTAAAGCATACTCATGTAGATTCCTCCCTAAACCAGCCCCACGTTTTTCAGGAATTAGATAATATAGATTTACATAACCAATCTCGTTCCCTTCGTACTGTCGTAATGTAAGCTCCAGTTGACCAATTGGTATGCCGTTTTCTACTACTATTACAAAACCTTCGGGGTATTTTGCTGATTGGTTTTCAATCCAGGTGAGGTAATCCTCTTCAGTTCCGAAGTCTTTATCTGTTCCAAAACTAACAATAAAAGAATCTCTACGAAAAGGAATGACATATTTACGATGCTTTTCTACTTCAATCGGTAAAAATTCCAAGTGCAACGCTCCTTACTCATTTAGATACTTAAATTCTTTTTAAGAGAAATTTTATTATCTTTCAAAATCTATCCCTCTGTCTTTCCCTCTGCTCAC
>NZ_CALIED010000077.1:0-30191 GCF_938022135.1 uncultured Psychrobacillus sp. | reverse complement strand
TGATGGCTTATCGCTCACCCCGAGGAAAGCGTCCGGCTGGTGCGAAAAATCAATTCTACTTTCTGATTTATAGAGTTCTTTGCATCATAAATCAACCCTACTCTTTAACATAGCCTAAAAACAAAAAAAGCTTGGAAAAGTATCTCCTAGCTCATGGTTATTCTTTGACTATATTTATATCAAATTTCATATGATCTACATCCCAAACATCTTCATCCGTATTAGAAAAGACAGTTACTTCGACATTTTGACCAATATTATACCTCTTCACATCAACAACAGGTATTTCGTATACATTTCCTCCTTGTATGCCCTTATTAATGTTGTTGTGTTCTTTAATAACTAATATCTCTTCTTGAGCGTCTAACTCCTCGACTGTTCCGGAGAAAGTAAAACTTTCTTGGTAATCATCAGCACAACCAGCCAAAAACAAACAAATCAATGATATAAAACTTATTGTAATTTTAATTTTCAACACAAACGCTCCCTCGTTAGATTCATCATATGTAAAGATTCAGAGAGACTATTGACTAAGTTTCCTTCATTCGTTCTAAAATTTGATAATCTTTAGTTTTTTGGATTGATATAGAATTTTGATTTGCAAAATCGAGTAAATCTAAGAATACGTTGTTAGGCTCGAAGTTAAAAACACGAATATTGAGGCCCTTATTGATTTGTATAATAGCACCTTTAGTAGACCAACCAAAACGGACAAATTTAATATTTGTTATCTGGTAGGGGTGTATGACTCGTTTATAAAAAGGCATTTTGATGAATAGGAATTGATACGTCAGATAACCATCCTTTATTTCCAGTTTATATTGAATAAAAAATGAAAACAGTGAAAATAAAAGAATAATAATATGAAAATATAACAATCCTTTGGAAAAATTATTCCCTATAATATTTGAAAGTAATAAACCCACCGTCATTACAAATAAAAAAAACATAATTCCTCGCTGGACTTTTGCATTGTATGCCAACTTTTCCCCTCCTTGTTGTTTAACTTGTAATTCGTGTGACTAAACCGGCTCTTGGATGATTTTATAAGTTTTAATTAATTTATGATTTCTTATTTTAAAAAAACTAGCACATTTAGAAGGGTATTTGTGGAATACAGTAGAATTGATTTCACTCTGGCGGATGCTTTTTATAACAGCATCATGTTGATTGTAGGAGCAGTTTTATAATAAACTGCTATTTATTCATTTGACTTATTCAAGTTAATTTTAACATAAATATCCATTTTATTTAAAAATAATTTAATTATTTGTAAGTTGGTTATCTATGTTGAAATTAGTTAGACTATTGAAAATATTTAAATTAATACTTACAATTAAACTTGTAAGTGCTTTCACCAAATTAGTTTAATAGAGAGGTGAGACAATGGGGATATTGAATGGGTTAAAGATTTTAGATTTCTCTACTCTTCTGCCGGGACCTTTTGCCACGATGATGTTAGCCGACATGGGAGCAGATGTCATTAAAATCGAGGCTCCAAATCGAGAGGATTTTTTAAAGCATATTGAGCCAAAGGATGGTGAGGTTTCTGCAACATTTGCTCATCTAAACCGCTCTAAGCGATCGCTAGCTTTAGATATAAAACTAGCAGAATCGAAGGATATTATCTATAGGCTAATAGAGGAATATGACATTGTCATTGAGCAGTTTCGCCCCGGTGTTATGGATAAGCTCGGGATTGGCTATGAAAAGTTAAAGGAAATAAACCCTAAGATCATTTTCTGTTCCATTACAGGATATGGCCAAACTGGTCCTCTTCGAAATAGAGCAGGACACGATATCAACTATTTATCTATAGCTGGAGTAGCTAGCTACTCTGCTCGAAAAAATCAGGCACCTGTTCCTGGAGGTATTCAAGTGGCAGATCTAGCTGGAGGATCCATGCCAGCTGTCATTGGAATCCTTGCAGCTGTTTATCATCGACATAGTACTGGAGAAGGACAGCATATTGATGTAAGCCTCACAGATGTTGCTTTTTCCTTGAACGCTATGTATGGACCGAATTTTCTAGTTGGCGGGGAAAATCCGAAGGAAGAGGAAATGCTGCTAAATGGCGGAACCTTTTATGATTACTATGAGACAAAAGATGGTCGTTATTTTTCAGTTGGAAGTTTAGAGCCGAAGTTTCAGCAAAAACTTTGTGAGCTATTAGGAGATAGAAATCTTATAAAGCTTAGCAACAGCAATAGTAAGGAAGACCAGCAGGCATTCAAAGAAATCGTGACAAAGGAATTTAAGGCAAGAAACTTTGACGAATGGATTAGTATTCTTGGGGATGATTTTGATGGCTGTGTAGAGCCAGTGTTAAGCTTTGGCGAAGCAGTTCAGCACCCTCAAATACTGGCTAGAAATATGGTGACCACTGTGCCGAAAAGTGAAGGAGGAGAGCAACAGCAAATTGCTTTCCCTATAAAATTTTCAGCAAGTAGGCCAGAGTACCGCTTTGCAGGTGTTTCAACAGGTAAGCATACTCAGGAAATATTGAAGAGTTTAGGAATGGACTTGCCAGAGATTCAGTCCCTTGCCGAAAAGGGTGTTTTTGGAGAAATCAAAGCATAAGAATGAATCTACTCAAATAAAATAAAAGCAAAGAAAAGGAGCTGGTAATTATGTTCTCACCGTTAACGCCGTTAGATTGGAAACGAAGAGCAGTTAAGTATTATCCGGAAAAAGTAGCTGTAATTGATGGAGAAAAGGAATTTACATATAAGCAATTTTCACAGCGTGCTGACCAGCTATCCTATTCTTTATACAAGGCAGGTATTCGAAAAGGGGATCATGTAGCAGTTATGCTTCCTAACACTCATTATATGCTGGAGTGCTTTTATGGGATCTGTCAGCTGGGAGCAGTAATGGTACCATTAAATTACCGTCTTAATGCGGAGGATATTGAGTATATTATCAAGCATAGCGACTCTAAGATGTTGATAGTAGATGCAGAGTTTACAGGCCCGATTGAGAAGATAGCGGAAAATCTACCTTTTGACCAAATCGTAGTAGTGGCTGTTGCCGGACATAGTCATACATTGAAAGCAAAGGATTATGAGGACTTTATCACAGCAGGGACAGAGGTAATAGAATTCCCAGAGATAGATGAAAATCAGCTGCTTACCTTAAACTATACAAGTGGAACGACCTCTAAGCCAAAAGGGGTTATGCTGACACATCGAGGAAATTATTTGAACGCAGCAAACTTTATGTATCATTTAAATGTAAATCACGATGATGTGTATCTTCATACGTTACCTATGTTTCATGCAAATGGCTGGGGAGGAGTCTGGGCACTCACAGCAGTAGGGGCTACCCATATTTGTTTGCGAAAAGTAGATCCTCCGTTAATACTAGATTTATTTGAAAAGCATAAAATATCTTTATTATGCGGTGCTCCAACCGTTGTTAATATGCTTGTTAATGAACCGAAGGCAAAAGATGTGAAAATCACAACTAATCCGCGTATGGCTACTGCAGGGGCTCCGCCTGCCGCGGCGTTAATCGCAAAAGCGCAATCAATCCTTGGACTTAATATGATGCATGTATATGGTCTAACGGAAACATCTCCATTCATTCTATATTGCGAATGGAAAAAAGAATTTAATGATCTAACTGTAGATGAACAATCTACTATTAAGGCGAGACAAGGAATCGAGTTAGCGTTTAATGGAGAAACAAAGGTCGTTAATCAGGAGGATGGCAAGGAGGTTGAATGGAACGGTAAGGAGCTAGGAGAAATTATTACACGTGGCAACGTAGTAATGGAAGGATATTATAAGGACCCGGAAAAAACTGTCGAAGCGATTAAAGATGGTTGGTTTTATACAGGTGATTTAGCAGTTACCTATCCAGATGGATATATTGAGATACAAGATCGTATTAAGGATATGATCATTTCAGGAGGAGAGAATATTTCTTCTACTGAAATAGAAGGTGTGCTTTATAAGCATCCAGATATATTAGAAGTAGCTGTCATTGCGGTACCTGATGAAAAGTGGGGTGAGGTACCAAAGGCAGTTGTCGTACTTCAGCCGGAAAGTAGCATTACAGAACAAGAGCTAATTGATTATTGTCGCTCTAAAATGGCTCACTTTAAAGCTCCAAAAGCAGTTGATTTTGTAGAGGCACTTCCTAAAACCGCTACTGGTAAGCTACAAATATTCCGTCTACGAGAAATGTATTGGAACGGACCGAAGAAAATAAATTAAAAATAAGATCCCATCGCTTGATAGCTTTGGGGTCTTATTAAAAGATAGTCTAAGCTTACGAATAGTAAAAGTAACCCAGCAATTCATACAATCCAAGAAAGAGCAGAATCTTTACTTTTGGCTAATCTATTGCTAAGTTTTTGAAGAAAGGGATGTAGCCAGTGACTAAAAATGCTATAAAAGATTATCAATAATCGATAGGGTAGAATCATCATTGTATAGTTCAAGAATAGATACTTCACTCTGGGAGTGTTAGATGTAGGCGTATGAATTAATAGGGTTCATGTCGAGGGGATCCACATTTAAGGTTGGTTCGAATTCGCATATAATTTTGTATTAAACCTGCATGTCTACCGGACTCGGTATAACGATTCACTAAAGGGCGAAGTCTTTCGAGGAATTCACGATCGCAATCGCACTGACCTCTACCACTATCATAACAAAGGTCATGCATCCTACAGGCAGCATCTACTTCATTAACTGGAGCTCCCGGACCACTGCATCCAGGTCCGCACCAATTATAGCCTGGAAGACAAAAACCACGTTTGTTATTTCTTCTTTGTTGCAAACTAACACCCCCTTATCCTTCATGTTTATAGGGTATTCCTGTGTTGATTTACGAACAAATACAAGCACCTAGCTGTCCAATTTTTATTTTTTTAAATCACTAAAAAAAGCAGTCTAAAAAAAGGACTGCTAAGTGAATTAAAGTTTAAGATAAGTAGAGAAGTCTTTTGAATATGGAATATTGAATAATTGTATCGGCAGTTTCATTAGTAACGTTTTGAAACAGACTACTATTACCACCCTTTAAGCTAAAGAAAATACCATCATATAAGTCTTCTAAAGTCATCGAGTATAAAGAGTTTTTATTCCTTTTGTCAGTCAACATAAGCATTTCTCCGTGAAGCAGGAGGTTAGTTGCCCATTCGTCTTGATAGATTCCTAAAGGCTTGTTACTCCAGTTAGACTGGTCATCATCCTGATGTATGGACCATTTCTCATCCTCTAACAATGCGCTCATAATATTTTCAATAGTCTCTTCTGTAATTGAAATTGTTACTTGTAATTCTTTGATGTGTGTTTGTTGATTCATTTCTCCATCCCCTTACATTATTTTCCCATCCATTTAAATTTACTATGAATTCACAGAAAAAAGAATAATCCAAATAGTGGTAAACAATGTTCGGGATTTTATTTTTTATTTTTCAGATGAGTTGATATCTATATCCTTAGGACTTCTCATAGTTGTCTTCTATTAACCATTATCGGGAAGATACTACTAGGAAGCGAACAGGCTTGTCCGTTAAGTTATACCAGTAATGTAATAGATTTGCGTCAAACATCGTCGATTGCTGTTCCTTCAGTTCCATCTCTTTACCATCGACTACTACGGTTAAGGTTCCTTCTACTACAAATAGAAACTCATGACCGCTATGGGAAAAGGCATTTCCTTTGTTTTCTCCAGATTGAAGTGTAACGAGTATAGGTGTATAGGCAGCATCCTGGATGCCATTGGATAAATCTTTGTAATAAAACTGTTGTCTAATTTCAGCCAATTCATCATGAGAAGTTACATCCGGAAAGAAAACGGTCGGGTTGACTTTCAGTGCATCTGCTATTTTTTTGAGAGATTCTAACGTTACACTAGACTTTCCTCTTTCGACTTGTGAGAGGAAGCTAATTGATACATTAGTCATCTCTGCAAGTTCCTTTAGAGTGAGCTTACGTTCTTTTCTTAAATTTTTTAGAATAGATCCTATTAAATTTGAAGACAATATGTTTCTCTCCTTTTTCTTATCTATAGTTATCATACCTACTAATGAGGCATCCCTCAACGATTCCTATCAAATACCCGTTGACAGAAAATTAAAAACTATCTAAAATAAAGTTTAGGGAGAAATTAAAGTGGTACTTCAATTTTGAAAGGGGAGAGGGAAGATGGACCAAAAACAAATGAGGAAGGTCTGGATTGCTAGCTTAGTAGGGAGCTCGATTGAATGGTTTGATTACTTTTTATATGGTACAGTTGCCGCACTTGTTTTCAATCAAATATTCTTTGTGACAGAGGAGCCAACAGTAGGGTTACTGCTTTCATATGCATCCTTCGCATTAGCATTTTTTATCCGACCATTCGGTGGAATCATATTTAGTCATATCGGTGACAGGATTGGGAGAAAGAAAACATTAGTTATAACATTAAGTCTAATGGGGGTTGCTACTTTTGGTATGGGGCTACTGCCTACTTATCAAGCGATTGGAGTATGGGCTCCTATTCTATTAATTACGCTGCGCTTAATCCAAGGACTAGGTATCGGCGGAGAGTGGGGAGGAGCACTATTACTGGCAGTTGAATATGCACCAAAGGAAAAACGAGGTTTGTACGGAGCAATCCCACAAATGGGTGTAACAATTGGGATGGTAATGGGGACAGTTGCTTTATCTATTATGACTCTATTACCTGAAGGTTCTTTTATGACATGGGGCTGGCGTGTTCCATTTATCATGAGTGCCTTGCTTGTTATTTTTGGCTTATGGATTCGTAAAGGAATTGAAGAAACACCTTCCTTTAAAAGAGTACAAGAGTCAGGTGAGATTCCAAAGCTCCCTATCGCGGATACGTTAAAGTATCATTGGAAAGAAGTTATCATTGCAGTAGGGGCTAAGGTAGTTGAAACGGCACCTTTCTATATTTTTGGTACTTTTGTTGTTTCTTACGCTACTGCTGAGCTAGGATTCTCACGTACTGCTGTATTAAATACAGTGATGGTAGCAACAATAGTGACGACTATTCTTATACCTATAATGGGAAGTCTATCAGATAAAATCGGACGTAAAAAGGTTTACGTGGCTGGAACCGTTGGGATGATTTTGTTCGCCTTCCCTTACTTTTGGATGCTTCAGCAACAATCGCTTGCGTTACTTGTAATTGCAACCATTATTGGGCTGGGAATCATTTGGGCACCGATCACGGCCGTGCTAGGAACGATGTTTTCAGAGATTTTTGACGCTAAGGTTCGCTATACAGGAATCACGCTAGGCTACCAAATTGGAGCGGCCTTAGCAGGTGGAACAGCACCATTAATAGCTACGAGTCTAATGCTACAATTTGATGGATCCTATGTTCCAGTTGCATTCTATATTATCTTCACAGCGGTCATTTCTTTATTGGCAATCTGGGCTGTTAAAGATAGAAGCCAACAAAACCTGGATGAGGTGACTGCAGTTAAAAAAGATGAGTCATTAGCAAAGGCAGAAAAAGAACTTAGTAAAGTATAAAGATGTAAACATAAAGTTCGTCTTACGCTACTTAAGGCAAGACGAGCTTTTATTTTTAGGGAGGGTTTTAAATAATGCTAGTAGTTAATGAACAGGAGATTATGTGTACATATAAGATGAAAGATGCAATAGAGGATGTCAAAGGGATATTAAAAGCAAAGGCAGCAGGGAAATTAGCGAGTCCACATAGAACAGTAATTGAATTTCCAAAGCATGAAGCATCTGCATTGTATATGCCAAGTGCTGATTTAATAGGGGAGGTTACAGCTGTAAAGGTAGTGACCATTTTCCCGAACAATCCGTCACAAGGAAAGCCAACTACACAAGGCGTCGTTTTACTATCGGATGCAAAAAACGGAGAGCATTTGGCCATGTTAAATGCCTCCTATTTAACAAGGCTAAGAACTGGAGCACTTAGTGGTGTTGCTACAGATTATCTAGCAAAAAAGGATTCGAAGGTGTTGACCATAATCGGAACAGGAGCAATGGCATTTGAGCAGGTGCTTGCAGTGCTAGCTGTACGAGATATCGAACGAATTTTGCTAGTTAATAGAACTTCTTCAAAAGCAGAGCAATTTGGACAAAAACTAGTAGAGTTTGGGATTACTATTCCTTATGAGGTGTTTAAGGACGTTTCAGCCGCAGTGCGAGAGTCAGATATTATCTGCTGTGCAACGAGATCTAACGAGCCTGTTTTTAATGGGAAGGACTTAAAGGCGGGGACTCATATTAATGGAGTTGGCTCTTATTTACCCCACATGCTTGAAATGGATGTAGCGACGATAACCAAGTCTTCTAAAATTGTAGTAGACGATTTGGCTGGAGTTAAAGGTGAGGCAGGGGAACTCATGCATGCTTCTGAAATTGGCGAATGGTCCTTCGATAAAATCCATGGAGAAATTGGAGAACTTGTTACTGGAACAGTGGAAGGTCGACAGCATGAAGAGGAAATCACTTTATTCAAATCTGTCGGAGCAGCGTACTATGATTTAGCAGTTGCAAAGGGTGTTTTTGTAAAGGCAAGGGAACAGAGAATTGGTACAGAAATAGATGTATAAAAAAGGGGCCGAGTAGCAAACTAGCTGTTCGGCCTTTTTTAATTGTGTAGGAAACTATAAAAATTCTGAAATTGGTAGACATATGTACTTGCGCTTTTCCCCATTAGCCTGTCGGGGCAGGGATAGGCGCCTATGCTTTTCTGATTGACTTCTATTTTTTTACATGATAAAATTATCTCGAATTAAAGATATTTAAATTAGAGATAAAACAGGAGGTTTACCATATATGAATCATTTAAAGGGATTACACCATGTAACGGCAATTACGAGCAGTGCAGAAGAAAACTATCGATTTTTCACATACGTATTAGGAATGCGATTAGTAAAGAAAACGGTGAATCAAGACGATATTCAAACGTATCATTTGTTTTTTGCAGATGATGTTGGTGGAGCAGGGACAGACATGACATTTTTTGATTTTCCGGGAATTCCAAAAGGTACACATGGAACGGATGAAATATTCAAAACGTCCTTTCGCGTTCCGACGGATGATTCCCTCCATTACTGGGTTAAACGATTTGATCGCTTGAACGTTAAACACAGTGGTATACAGGAGCAGTTCGGAGTGAAGGTTCTCTCTTTTGTTGACTTTGACGACCAGCAATATCAATTAATTTCTGATGAGTATAATACAGGAGTGGAATCAGGAACACCTTGGCAAAAAGGGCCTATCCCTTTAGAGCAAGCCATTACTGGACTAGGACCGATCCACATTCGAATTGCACAGTTTGACTATATGAAAGAAGTTTTAGAAAAGGTATTACTGTTTAAAGAGATTGCCCAGGATGGAGATTTTCACTTGTTTGAGGTTGGAGAAGGTGGAAACGGAGCACAGGTGATTGTAGAAAAGAATGTTGTTCTTCCACCTGGTCGTCAAGGCTTTGGAACAGTGCATCATGCGGCATTCCGCGTAGAAGACAGAGCGGTTTTAGATGAGTGGACAGAGCGAATGGAAAACTTTGGATTCAATACATCGGGATTCGTAGATCGCTTTTTCTTCCAATCCCTATATGCGAGAGTGGCGAATGGAATATTATTTGAGTTTGCGACTGACGGTCCTGGATTCATGGGTGACGAGCCCTATGAAACTTTAGGAGAAAAGCTTTCCTTGCCACCATTTTTAGAGTCGAAACGTGCTCAAATCGAAGGCTTAGTGAGACCTATAGATACAGTAAGAAGCACGATTGAGTTTGTAAAGGAATAAAGTAAGAGCCCTCCATAATGGAGGGCTCTACTTTTTATATGAGTTCCTTAAATTTTAAGCGTTTATTTAAGGCAAGCATTAATGGAATACCTACTGCCATAACTACAAATTCACCTAAAGCGACTGTATACCAAGTTTCATAAAATAAAGAACCTGGAATATCAAAATAGAGGTGCAATTCGATGGCGATTATAAACATAGTAAATGTAAACAAAATGGTGTTTAAAATCATATGCCATAGCTGATCTTTTACAACTTTACCTATAAGTATACTAATAGATAGAGTGATTAGGGAATGTCCCACACCAAAGGTTAAATCGTAAAGTCCCAATGGGGAAAACAGGTTGGTAATAAATACTCCAATCACAATACCAAAGAAATACTTTTTGTTAAATACTATTAGGTGATTAAACATCTCGGATATCCGAAATTGAAAAGCACCGAATGCAAAGGGTGCCACTAGCATAGATACAGCCACATATAAAGCTGCAATGATCCCGCTCGTAGCCATCGTTTTTATGTTCATATTCATTTCTCCTTAGTTTTTTACCGTGGGAGGTTCTCGAACCACGTTAATTTATCGAACAATCCATAATAATAGGCTAATAGAGGTAGGATGTCAAGAAGTTCCAACATAAAGGTAATTTAAAGATTAGCATGGGAAATAAAAAAAACCATGAATAGGCTGGGACCACTCATGGTTTAAGTTGTCTTTTATAATGATTTGTCACGAAGGAAATTTTGAACTATATGCCTTTCTTCTTCATATGTTTTAAGTGTGTAGCCTTCCTCTTGGAGCCATTCAATAATAAGAGGGAGTGCCTTAGTAGTTTGGCTTCTATCATGAAGGAGTATAATAATGTCTTTGTCACCCGATTTGTACGCTTTCTCTGTTTCCAACTGAACGTTTTTAACAATTTCTTTATACTGCTTATCAGTGTATCTCCAGTCGTTAGAGTCCACATCCCAATCCCAAAGCTTATAGTTTTGTTTAATAAGTTTGTCCTGCATGGCTGTTGTTACATGTGGCTTGCTTCCGTAAGGTACACGAATCAGCCTTGGATTGTGCCCCGTCATCTGCTCGATCAGGCTAACCCCGCTATTAATTTCTTGTATAAAGGCTTCTGCGTTTTTGTAAACCTTAGTCTTGTCATGCGTCATACTATGAGTCCCAATATAATGCCCATTTTTTGCTACAGCTTTCACAATGGATTCATGTTCCTTCATATGCTTTCCTAAAAAAAAGAATGTGCCACTAACCTCGTATTGCTTAAGGGTTTGAAGGTTAATAGTTGTAAACTTATTTGGCCCATCATCAAAGGTTAAGTAAACGTTAGCTTTCTTTGGTGAGGGTGGGACGGGAGGACGGCTATCTTCTATTTTCTTATTTAATAATCTGTTAATATGTTTTTCTACAACTGTATGATCCACAGATGAATTGCTTTCAGTGGCGAGACTAACCGATGGAAATGGTAGAATAAAAACTAGTAATGTCAGACTGAAGGATAATAGAAGCTTTATCATATTGGAATCACCTATTTTCTTTCTACGAGTTTTATATGACTGCAATATTTAAATATATTCAACTCAAACACCATATAGAATAAAAAATGATTATTTTAAAAGGGGTCTTCACATGGAAATGCTGAAAACGTTCGACCATAGAGGAAATGTTACGGGAGTGGCTACTCGTGAGGAAATACATAGGTTAGGACTTTGGCATGAAACCTTTCATTGCTGGATTGTCTGTAGAGAAGAAGGAGTGGATTACATCTATCTCCAGCTAAGGAGTGATAAGAAAAAAGATTACCCAAGCTTATTGGATATTACGGCAGCTGGTCATCTGTTATCAATAGAATCAGTAGAAGACGGGGTAAGAGAGGTAGAAGAGGAACTAGGGATCGAAGTGGCTTTTAGGGAGCTGGAGTCCTTAGGGGTAATAGGCTACACGATTATCTCAGAGGAGTTAATCGATAAGGAGTTTGCTCATAACTTTGTTTATAAAGCTACTCCTACATGGGATGCATTTACATTACAAACAGAAGAGGTAGCTGGAATTGTTAGAACTGAGTTTTCGTCTTTTATGGGGCTATGGAAAGGTAACGTAGAATCTATTAAGATAGAAGGAATATTGATCAACGAGCAAGGAGTAAGGAGTAGTATAGAAAAAAATGTAGATAAGGACAACTTTGTGCCTCATCCATTAGATTATTTTGAAAAAGTTCTAGAGAGAATAGAGGAAAAGCTAAGGGTTACTGAATGAATTATAAAGGAGGACGGGACATAACTCTCCTCAAAATAAAAAATAGTTGTTTTCCGTTACGACGGACGCTTTCTGCAAGGCATGGACTTCAATCTCCTCGTCACTTTGCTCCTGCTTAGGCTTTTGCGCTAGCTTGTTCGACCTGGAGTCGAAACAATAGGAACGTAGAGAGTCTTACAAGAAAACAGCTGGCGTATAAAGCAGAAACAACGTGAAATCAATTTTTTCTGATTTCACGTTGTTTTAATTTATTTACTAGTATTGTCTATCCTTTTAGAATCTTAAAAACCAAATAGTTGCAGAATAATCCAGCTTGATGCGTAAAATACCATAAACTGAACACCAGCTCCGATACCTAAAATACGATTTAAAAGGCCGCCTACTGTAGCAACTGTAAGTGTCAACACTATCCCAACAAGCTGAGCTTCATGATAAGCTAATAAACATGCTAGCCCTATAAACATTGCAATAATTGCTTCTTGACTAACGTATTTTAAGACTAGGACTGATGCTTTACGAGCATAGTTCATCGAAAATGGATATGCAATTAAAGAAGCAACTGTAATTCCAATTAAACCAAAAATAAAGAAATCCCACGACGTTAAATAGGTGTGTAGATTATTTATTGGTTCTACTGTAAAAACGGGTGGAGCATTAAACAAAGGAGAAGCTGGTCCCAGAGCAACTGGGCTTAACGGAATTCCAAAGGCTATAAGTGGAATAATTGCTTCTGCAATATAAGTAGATTCTGTTACCCCATTCATAACCGTTAAGCTAGTAGTAGATTTTTTATAAGCCCCCTTTGTTCTAGACCCTACGATTTCTCCCATGAGAGAAGTCATCCCAACTGGACTAAATACAAACGTAAGAGATGATATAAATGTAGTTATCGAAGTAAAGATTGTCTGTCTTCCAGTTAGAATTTTAAATGGATTAGGAAAATACCCTTTCCAAGATTTTGTTTCTGGAGCTAAATGATATTCGTTCGCTTTGTTTCTTAAAACACTTTTCCTTGCACTAGAAGAAGCAGCGATTAATATATCAGATAACATGGGACCTATTGCAATTCCAAGAAAGAAAGTGATTGATAAATGTTTGTCTAAAATTGAAAAGCTTAATGTATCTAGACTTTTTATAAAAAATGCAAACGGAATAATTAATAGAACACTGGCCCATCTTCCTTTTGAGAAGTAAGCAATTAAAAATGCAGCTAATGTAAAAATAAGACCTGAAGATGATTTGAAAAAATCTGCGAATTGCCCTAAAAACTGTCCAAGTAAAACTGCAGTAGGTAATGCAATAAACGCTCCAATGATTCCACCTGAAATCATTTTTCTTAAAGCTATATGAGGCATGCCCATTCGTCTCAATGTATTAGCATGATCAATTAAAGGGACTGCTGTAGTATCACCCGGAATACCCATTAATGCTGTAGGAACAGCGTGTGTTAAATGTTTTGCTAAAACTGCTGCCATGAAAAAGGCAAATACACCTTCAGGCGGGGCTCCTAAAAGAATTACCAGTAAGGTAAGGGGGACCATAATAGCTGTTTCATCAGTTCCTGAAATGAGCCCGATTAAAGAAAAGACAATTGCTCCAAGTAAAGCAAACAACAGGGCAACTAAATAAATACTCATTTATGAGCCCCCTTTTGAGGAAGGTTAAAGTTTGAAAGTACTCCTAAGTCTTCAAGCTCTTTTCGTGTAATAGGATCATTTTCTATTAAACTAATTTCTTCTTCATAATCAAGCTGCAAGTCTTCATAAATTTCAGCCATATTTTCTGAAGAAATCTCATCTTCGACAAGAATCCTCTTTGGTTTAAACGCTATAGAATTAACGATTAATATGGTAACAGTTCCAGCAATACCTAGTAAAAGAGAATAAGAGTTAACCATTTGTGCTTCTGCAATTTTAGGGAAAATAAACTGGCCTAATTTATACCCGCCTATACTAACAAAAACGCTAAGTAAAATAGAGGAAATAAGTTGTTTTCCAGAAATGGTGTCCCCCAATATTTCTACAAAGCTTTCATTTTTAGCTTTGTCTACTAAACTATGTTTATTCAACTTTTCCTCCATTCTAGCCCTCCTGAACTTCTTTAGTTAATTGCAAGATTCTGTCGTAGCGTAAATCTTTTTCATGTATAGCTTTTTGAACAATTAAATCTATATTTTCCTTTTTCGCACCTGCCATTACAGCAAGGTTCTTTGCATGAAGGCGCATATGACCAGACTGAATGCCTTCTGCAGCTAAAGCTCTTAGACTAGCCGCATTTTCTGCTAAACCAACTGATGCAATGATTCCAGCTAACTCTACAGCTGATGTAATATTCATTATTTTGAGTGAAGCCTTTGCTACAGGATGTGTCTTAGTAGCACCTCCAATTATTCCAACAGCCATTGGAAGCTCGATAGAACCTACCAGATTTCCATCTTCATTTATCTCCCATGTGGTTAAAGAACGATATCTCCCAGTTCTTGAAGCATAAGCATGCGCTCCAGCCTCTACAGCTCTTGTATCATTTCCTGTTGCTAGTACTACGGATGTAATCCCATTCATCACTCCTTTGTTATGGGTAGCCGCCCTATATGGGTCAGCATCAGCAAACTCGTAAGCGCTTACAATATTCTTTACAACTTCAGGCCCCCCAAGTGCTTGAGCAGAGAATACACCTCTAGATCTAATTAATCGTTTGTCTGCAAGATTAGTTATGATTCTTAGTACAACCCTTCCACCTGTTATCTTTTCAATAAGGGGGGAAACTCCTTCAGCCATTGTATTAACAGCATTAGCTCCCATTGCATCCTTTGTATCTACCAGTAGGTGAACGACTAACATTGTTTCTCTGACAGTATTTATTAAGTGGACTTCTAAATCTTTAGCCCCGCCACCTAGTTTTACTAACGTAGGATCTTTTAAATTACAATTTGCTAGTATTTCATCCTTATTCTCAAATATTCTTGCCTTAGCTCCATGTGGATCAGATACCTCCAACACTTGAATTTGCCCTCTCATGATTGTTCCTGTGGAAGAAGTATAAAATCCACCTAAATCGTAAGCAGCTCGGGCAGCATTGCTAGCTGCTGCAATGACTGAGGGCTCCTCTGTGGCCATAGGTATAAATACATCATTTCCGTTTACCTTAAAATTAGCAGCAACCCCAATTGGTATACTAAATTGTCCAATGACATTTTCGACCATAGAATCTGCAAGTGACATTGGAAATATTGTTTCTCCTGTTAGGATATTTTTCTCTTCAGCAGTTAATTCTTTATCTTGAGTTACAATATTTACTCTGTCTTCAAGACTAAGCTGATAAAAACCTTTAATTCTAGAACTAGACATATAAACTCCCCTTTCAACAAATAAACTGTGATTCAACAAAGTTGAATAACATTATACTCAATGTATAATATTATATATTGTTTGTAAAGTTAATATGCTATTTATTTAGAATTTTTTAATTATTATCTATATAGATTGTTAAAACAGTGGTATGTTGTTTGCTATTGGATAAAAAAATGTGAGGTTTTTTACCAGAAAAGTATGCAGAATCTCCAATATTCATTTCATATTTTTTCCCGTCGTAAGAAAGAATAATGGATCCTGTCAGTATAAGAATAAACTCATCATTTTCATGTATATATGGATCTACAGTTTCAGCGCCAGGTAAAACACTAACTATAGTAGGAGTGATTAAACTCATATTCTTTTTATTTGCTAATAATTCATATTCGTATCCAATTTCGTTTTTCTCTTCAATTGCTTCACGATTATCCTTTCGAACAATGGAGAGTTCTCCATGTTCTTCTTGTTCTATAAACCAAGACGTTGGGCTATCAAGAGCCTTAGCAATTTTTGAAAGAGTTACTAGAGTAGGGGTAGTCAAGCCATTTTCAATCTTTGAAATATGACTTTTTGTAATTCCGGCAAGATCTGCTAATACTTGCTGAGTTAGTTTCCTTTTAGAACGAACGCTTTTAATTTTTTTTCCTATATCTTTACTATTCATTTATTGTGACTCCTTATCTATGTATTTATAAAAATCAAGTAGTATATACTCTCCTAGTATAACCATATTAAGTCGATAAAAGAGATGTTACAAACAATTTCTAGTGTAGAATAATAAATTTAGAATTAGTATATTTAGGGAATTCAGTAATAAATAAATTTTATTGTTCACAATGGCAGAAGCAACCGAAAAAAGAATGTTACACTTAAACCCACGCGGTATATTAGTTTAAGAAAAAGTTATAAAGTAATAGAAATTTTTAACTGGCGAGGTGATATAAAATGAAAGGCTATCTTTATGGGATATATGCTTTAATAATAGCGATAGTCTCAATATTTACAGGTGAAATAGTGACATTTATTATGCTAGGATTTATTTTAATAAGCCTCCAAAATATTCATTCTACCTTAAAGAAAATACTAGAAGTTAATCAGAAGAAAATTGGATAAAGGGTGCGTTAGTCAAAAATAATATTAAAGTAAAATGAGCCAGGAGAAAATATCCTAGCTCATTTTTTATGTGTATTTAAATCAACCTTTACCTTTAACATAGCCATAAAAAAAGACTACAAACACGTTCAAATCTCTTTGAGTGTCTGTAGTCAACGCTATTCAATGCTTTTTAAATCCTATTCCAATATTTTAACCGTTACATTTTTGCGTCCCCATTTGTAAGCCTCGTTCTTAGTAGGGAAGAATACATCAATTTTGTTGCCTTTAATTGCTCCTCCCGTATCGCCTGCGATTGCATAACCGTAGCCTTCTACGTGTACTTTTGTCCCAATTGGAATAATACTTGGGTCAACAGCTATTACTTTTACATCTGGATTTTTCTTTAGATTTATACCAGAGCTAGTGATACCAGAGCAGCCATTACAGTTTGCGGTAAATGCACTTGCTGAAACGGTAATTTCTTTTGTTACTTTGTCATTAGATCTAGATGGTGTTTTAGATTTTTCTTTTTTTGCTGGAGCAGCAACAGCTAGTTTTTGATTAGTCTTAATCTTATCTGTAGTTAATTTATTCCATGTTTTTAAGTTGTTAACGGAAACTTTGTACGTTTTAGAAATCGTATATAAAGTTTCTCCTTTTTTTACTGAGTGAGTCGTGGTTGCGGCAAAAGCAACATTTACTCCGCTGACCAATAGTACAATTGTTATGATAAGTGTTCCTAAGATTTTCTTCAAATACACTATCCCCCTGCTATTTAGTCTAAACATATAGTAGCAGTTAAATGTTACAGGTTGATTACAATGAATTTCCATTATCGTTACAATTGACAGTATTTTCTGTTAAATTTCTTGGTTAGATGAAACTTATTAGGTTATAAGTCTATTTTTTACTAATTTATATATAGTATGTTGTGGCTATAAGAGTTCTATAAGACCTGTAAAGACGGTAGTCGCAGGACCTGTCATATAAACTGTGTCCTCTGTATAGCGAATGATGAGCTCTCCACCAAGGAGCTTTACAATCACATCGGTATTCTTCTCGCAGTAACCATTTAATACGGAGGCAACCACTGCAGCACAAGCTCCGGTTCCACAAGCCAATGTTTCACCGCTTCCTCGTTCCCAAACACGCATTTTAAGTGAATTCCTATTTTCAATTTCAATGAATTCCGTATTTACACCGGCTGGAAACATAGGATGATGTTCGAATTTAGGCCCAATAGTGGGAAGATCTAATGAAAGGACGTCATTAGTAAATATTACTCCATGTGGATTACCCATAGATACTGGGGTAATAGCATAGGTCTCATTATCGATAGTAAGAGGGAACACAAACCCTTCAGATTGGTTACCGCGGAGATCCACAGGGATTTCAGCAGGGTCCAATATTGCTTGCCCCATATCCACAGTGGCAGAATGCATTACACCATTTTCTATATGCAATTCAATTATTTTAACACCGCTTAGTGTTTCTATTTTTAGAATCTCTTTTGGGACAATGTCATTGTCATATATATATTTAGCTACACAGCGAATGGCATTACCGCACATTTTTCCTTCACTGCCATCTATATTAAACATTCGCATTTTAGCATCAGCCACTTCAGAAGGACAGATTAAAACAATACCGTCTCCACCAATACCGAAATGACGGTCGGATACTTTCTTGCTTAACAATTCAGGATTTTCTATCACATTCTCAAAGCAATTGATATAAATATAATCGTTTCCACAGCCATGCATTTTCGTAAAAGGTATCATCATTTTTATAACCTTCTTCCATTTGGCAATTTGTTTTATTATAGAATTAGGGAGAAAGGTGGTCAATAAATATTCTAAATAGTGTTAACATATTTTTTATAATGCTTTTCTTTACAAATAAAAACCCAATGCATCATAGCTATTGGGCTTAGATAGTTTTTATGGGTTTTTAATATTAAATGTGTCTCCGCCTTTAATAGTTCCGTTTTCAAAGCCTTTATAAAACCATTGCTTCCGTTGTTCCGACGTACCGTGAGTAAAGCTTTCCGGTACCACATAGCCTCGGGCTTTCTTTTGAATAGTGTCGTCTCCAACAGCACTTGCAGCTGTTAGTGCTTCCTCTAAGTCACCTTCTTCCAATAAGTCCATTCCTTGCGCGTACTTTGCCCAAACTCCAGAATAATAATCAGCTTGTAGCTCAAAGCGAACAGAATATTGATTGTATTCCTCTTCGCTTAACTGTTGTCTTAGGGAAGCTAACTCGTTGCTTTTTCCTAATAGGGTTTGTACATGATGACCAACCTCATGAGCTATGACGTATGCCATTGCAAAATCCCCTGGAGCCTCGAACTGTGTTTGGAGCTCCTTATAAAAACTCAAGTCTATGTAAAGCTTTTGATCTCCTGGACAGTAAAACGGTCCTACAGAAGCACCAGCTGTACCACATGCAGAATTTACACTATTTGTGTATAAAACAAGTGTTGGTTCCTCATATGTAAGTCCATTTTCTTGAAAAATGTTCGTCCACACCTTTTCTGTGTCTGCTAAAACGACTGAAACAAATTCGACGAGTTCTTGTTCCTCTGCCGTTTCCTCATAAGGGACAGAGCTAGTAGTTGCTTCATTTCCATTTAAACTTCCTAAGAGCTCCTCGGGATTTCCTCCGAGCAGCGTAACTAGAAGTATAATGATTAAACCAAAGCCGCCACCAATGCCAGCTATTGCTTTACCGCCACTCATACCGCGACGATCTTCTACATTCGAACTACGTGCACGACCTTTATATTTCATGCTCCACACCACCTATTTCATGTCTTCTATCTTCTTATACCCATTTAGCAAAAAGAATAGGCATCCAAATGATGGGGTTTGAATTATAATAAAGGAAGGGGGGGATAGGATCATGTTAACAAAACCTAAAATGCTTCAACGTGGAGATAAAGTCGCAACAATTAGTTTGTCGTGGGGCGGAGCAGGTGAGCCTGAATTAAGGTGGAGATATGAGCAAGGGGTGGAAAGATTAAAAAATGTATTTGGTTTAGAGGTAGTAGCTATGCCAAATAGCTTAAAGGGAGCAGCTTATTTATATGAAAACCCTCAGGCTCGAGCTGAGGATTTGATGAATGCCTTTAAGGATCCTTCTATTAAGGGGATAGTATCCAATATCGGAGGTAGTGAGAGCATACGATTACTCCCTTACATAGACTTTGATGTAATCCGCGAGAATCCTAAAGTTTTTATAGGGTTTTCAGATGCTACTATTACGCATTTATTTTGCCATAAGGCTGGTATTTCTTCCTTTTATGGCCCAGCTATTCTAACTGACTTTGCAGAGAATGTGCAGATGCATGAGTATACCGTGGAGTCGATTAAAAAAACACTTTTCTCTAATGAAGTGATTGGTGAAATTAAACCGTCACCAGTCTGGACTAGTCAAAGATTAGAATGGGTTATTGAAAATAAGCACATCAGCCGAGAAATGAATGAAGATAATAAAGGATATGAATTGCTACAGGGAAAAGGCATTGCACAAGGAAGACTAATTGGTGGATGTATTGAAGTGTTGGAGTTTGCGAAAGGTACCTCACTTTGGCCAGATAAAGCATATTTTAAGGATTCCATATTGTTTTTCGAAACGTCAGAGGATCTTCCTATTCCAGCTAACATTGAATATTGGCTAAGAAATTACGGAACCCAAGGAATACTACAAGAGGTAAACGGTATTATTTTTGCAAAGCCTCAGCACGAAAAGTATTATGAAGAATACAAAGAATCCATTGCTACCATTTTACATGAGCTTGGATTAAATGAATTGCCAGTTTTATATAATTTAAACTTTGGTCATACAGAGCCTAAGTTTGTCATTCCATATGGGGCAATGGCAGAGATTAATTGTGAGGAAGTTAAGTTTTCGATTATAGATAGTGGAGTTGAGTGATAGATGTCTTCTTATGTAGTAGTAGGCGGTGGAATCTTAGGTGCTTCTACCGCTTTTCATCTCGCAAAGTTTGGTGTGAAAGTAACTTTGGTGGATCGCCAGGACAAGGGGCAAGCTTCCGCTGCAGCAGCGGGTATAATATGTCCCTGGATTTCCCAAAGGAGAAATAAGAAATGGTATGAGCTTGTAAAAAATGGTGCCAAATACTATAAGCAACTAGTAGCAGAGCTAGAGGAATTAGGGGAAAATGCTACCGGGTATAAGCAGGTAGGTGCGATTGCTTTACAGAATGATGAAAAGAAGCTGCGAAAGATGTTAGAGAGAGCGTTGGAAAAAAGAATGGATGCTCCAGAAATAGGAGAGCTAAAAATCCTTTCTCCCGAAGAAACGAAAGAAAAGTTTCCTATTATTTCAGGTGAATGGCATGCTCTTTTCGTAGAAGGGGGAGCAAGGGTAGATGGCAAGGCTATGAGGGATGCTCTGATCAATGGAGCTAAAAAGCTAGGCGCAGAGATAGTGTATGGAGAAGCTGTCTGGAAGAACAATGAATTATGGATCGATGGAGTACGGACAGATGCAGAGGCTGTTATATTAACGGCTGGTGCTTGGGGGAATGAGATTCCATCTACGTTAGGCTTAGATCTAAACGTGACCTTTCAGAAGGCTCAAATAATGCATTTTCAATTGGAGAATGATATGTCTACGGGGGAATGGCCAGTAGTCCTACCTCCAACTAATCAATATATGCTATCTTTTGAAAATGGGAAAGTGGTTGCCGGATCTACCTATGAAGAAAATACTGGGTATGATTCTCAAGTGACTGAGGAAGGGAAAAAAGAACTGCTTGATAATGCAATAAGTATTGCAAAAAGCCTAAAAGATGAGAAAATAAAGGAAGTAAGAGTAGGCTTTCGTCCGTATACTCCAGATTTTCTACCTGTGTTTGGTAAGCTGGAGGGACAGAACGGTTTTTATTTTGCGAACGGTCTTGGGGCATCTGGTTTAACGGCTGGGCCATTTGTTGGTTCAGAGCTAGCCAAGCTAGTGTTAGGAAGAGAAACGATACTAGATTTAGAAAAATATACACCCAATTAAAAGGGCGTGGGGGAAGAAAAATGAGTTACATACAAACAGAAGAAGTTAATGATATGACCGTGGTAGAGGCGCTAGAAAAAAACTTGGCGATTATTCGTTTTGATATGAACCGTCGTGTGGCGTATGTTAATGAAAATTTTGCAAAAGAACTTAACTATACTGTAAGTGAAGTAAAAGGCATGCATCACAGAGAATTCTGTTTTCCAGATTTTGTGAACAGCCCGGCATACGAAAAGCTTTGGAAGGATCTGTTTGCGGGTAAGTCATTTTTCGATAAGGTAGAAAGAAAAGATAAACATGGCAATAGTGTGTTTTTAGAAGCTTCTTATATGCCTATTTTTGGGGGGAACGGCAAGGTGCTTGGGGTTACCAAAGTCGCTACTAACGTAACGGGACGTCATCAAATTTTAGTAGGTGTAACAGAAGAGCTTAAGCAAATGTCTGAAAACCTGAGTGACCGAGCGGAAGTAGGTATTAAGAGGAGTGAAGATCTTCTTGAAAGAATTGATGAAATTGCCGCGGGATCAAAGGATAATACTAAATCATTAGATAGTTTGCAGAAGCAAGCAGATTCTATTAAAGGAATCGTCCAAACGATTAGAGAAATTGCAGCACAAACGAACTTACTAGCATTAAATGCTGCTATTGAGGCAGCACGAGCGGGAGAGCACGGCCGTGGATTCAACGTTGTCGCTCAAGAAGTGCGTAAACTGGCTGGTAGAGTCGAGGCTTCAATTGTAGAAGTAAGAGAGAATATTGAAGGAATAGCTAAACAAGTTGATAAGGTAACTGCGAGCAATAGTCACTCGCAGACGGTTATCGAAAAAAGCCAAGAAGAGGTGCGGACTGCGCTAGAAGAATTTAAGGATATTTCAACTGCTTCAGAAAAACTGGAGCATCAGACTAAAGAATTTAGCAAGCTTATCTAATTTTGTTTAGAAGAAACGGAATTTCATCCAAATTGTCTATCGTGTAGTCGGCATTAGCGTCAGGCCAATATATGTCTCTTTTCCATATCGTATGAAGTCCAACATTTTTGGCGGCAATTATGTCATTTATAGGATGATCGCCTATATAGACAGCTTCTTCAGCGTTAACATTAAGCTGTCTAAGAGCCTTTTCAAAGATCCGAGGGTCTGGTTTTTTCATGTCCTCCCACTCTGAGATTAATATAGTTTTAAAATAGGGTCTGATTCCTAAAGAAACAATGTTGTCCATTTGAAACTGTCCTTTTCCGTTGCTGATCATTCCAAGCGACAGGGACAGTTTTTTTAATTGATCCAGCATGGATAATAGATTTGAAAATGGTACACAATACGAATGGAAGTTGGTTATGTAATGATTCAATAATTCCATTTCTGTTATATCCTTTATGTTAAATTCTTGTATTAGGGTCTTATAAACAAAATCCTTCCACTTATAGCCTCGATCATCTAACTCTATAAAACGACTACAGAATTTTTCCTTTGGAACATGACCTAAATGAGTGTGGAGCACATTACATTGCCAGCTAATAAATTTCTTTAAAGATTCCTCTCTGTTTAACAAAGTCCCATCTAAATCAAAAAGCACTGCTCTTATCAACCGACATCACTCCTTATGGTTTAATGATTATATAAAAACATGTTACACTATTAAGTGTTATAGGAGGTGCCGTTTTGAGTGAATATACTATCATTTATATCGAAGTTAAGAGAGAAATCGATTTCTATTTTCAGATGCAGCATATAGAGTCTAGCTTTACTCTGCAGATGGACGGAATGGCAATTGTCTCGGCTCAGCATCAATTTAAATTTCAACATGTTCATGATATATCCTATAAGCCCTTTTCGTATGGAGCAGGAATACTATATCTGCATACCAATCAAGGTGTCTTTTCCTACAACATTAAAGAAAATCCTGCTTATTTTATAGAGGCCTTCAAAACATTAAAATCATCTTATAAATAATCCCCACCCCAAAACACATGAGCCTATCATGTGTTTTTTTATAGCTAAGATATAGACAGTTTTTGTATTGCAGATTTATTACAGGTGCCTGGCACCTGTAATATGAACAGAATTTTAAGAATGATTGAACTTTTTAACTCATTATTGTAAAAGAATTTTACCGTGCTATAATGAGAACAATCAAATTTCGTATACTCGTATAATAGCAGGGATATGGCCTGCAAGTTTCTACCGACTTACCGTAAAGAAGTCGACTATGAGTGGCATGGTTAAATGATTGGGACACTTTGTGTACCATTTATTTTATTATTCGATTTATAACTCGAATGCCATTGCTCCACTCTTAGGGTGGGGCTTTGTCATTCGAGTTTTTTTGTATCCAAATATGAGGAAAGAAGGAATCCAAGTGAAGTTATTAAAGGATAAAATTGTAGAAGTAGGCAAGGTTTTATCAAAGGACGTTTTAAAGGTGGATGCTTTTTTAAATCATCAAATTGATCCTGTTGTGATTAAGGCTATTGGTGAAGAAATAGCCAATCGTTATAAGGAAGCGGGAATAACAAAAATCTTGACGATTGAGTCTTCTGGGATTGCACCTTCTATGTTTGCGGGCCTTGAACTTGGGGTTCCTGTTGTATTTGCGAGGAAAAGCAAATCTGTAACTCTGTCTGAAAACTTATTGACGTCACAGGTACATTCCTTTACAAAAAATATTACTAGCGATATTTCTGTCTCAAAAGATTTCCTGCAAGAAGGAGAAACTGTATTAATCATCGATGACTTCCTAGCAAATGGACAAGCTGTCCTTGGATTACTTGAAATTATCGAGCAAGCAGGAGCTACTACTACTGGTGTAGGTATTGTTATTGAAAAAGGTTTCCAGCCTGGTGGGAAATTGATTCGCGAAAAAGGTATTCGCGTAGAATCACTAGCCATTATTCAATCCTTGGAAGATGGCAAAGTAGAATTTTTAGAAGGTGCACCTACATATGAATAATATATTTAAAAACACCACACTTGGCTTACAGCACGTATTAGCAATGTATGCAGGAGCAGTTATTGTACCTCTTATAGTAGGAGGGGCTCTTGGGCTCAGCTCAGAGGAGTTAACCTATTTAGTTGCAATCGATATTTTAATGTCCGGAGTTGCAACTATTTTACAGGTAATGAGCAATAGATTTTTTGGGATTGGTTTACCAGTAGTTTTAGGATGTACATTTACAGCAGTGGGACCAATGATTGCAATCGGTGGGGATTATGGAATATCTGCTATTTACGGAGCAATTATTGTTTCTGGTATTATTGTTATTTTGATCAGTGGTTTTTTTGGTAAGTTAGTTCGATTTTTCCCACCAGTAGTAACCGGCTCAGTTGTTACTATTATTGGAATTACTCTAATTCCTGTTGCTATTAATAACATGGGTGGAGGACAAGGTGCAGAAGATTTCGGTTCTATTCAAAACGTATTATTGTCATTTGGTACGCTAATTTTTATCGTTTTACTATACAGATTTTCCACAGGATTCGTTAAAGCTATTTCTATATTAATAGGTATTATTGGTGGAACGGTTGCTGCTTATTTTATGGGTATTTTAGATTTTACCGCTGTGAAAGAAGCAGACGTTTTTCATATGATTCAGCCTTTGTATTTTGGAATGCCTACATTTGAATGGTCTCCTATTCTTACGATGACTCTAGTAGCTATCGTTTCGTTAGTAGAATCAACAGGGGTATATTTTGCACTTGGGGATATGCTTGGGAAAAAAATAGAGAAGAAAGATTTAACAAAAGGTTACCGAGCTGAAGGGATTGCAGTGGTATTAGGTGGATTCTTTAACTCATTCCCATATACTACATTTTCACAAAATGTAGGACTCATGCAGATTTCTGGGGTTAAAACACGCAAGGTTATTTATATTGCGGGAGGTATGCTAATATTTCTAGGGTTTATCCCAAAGATATCTTCACTTACTACAATCATTCCAGAGGCTGTCCTAGGCGGGGCGATGATTGCAATGTTTGGGATGATAATCTCACAAGGAATTAAAATGCTAAGCACCATTATTTCCGATTCGAATTCACCTGATAACGCTATGATCATCGCGTGCTCCATTGGTATAGGTCTAGGTGTGACGGTTGTTCCTGACTTATTCATATCCTTACCAGAGAGTGTCCGAATCTTAACAAGTAATGGTATTGTAGCGGGAAGCTTCACGGCAATCGTATTGAATATATTGTTCAATATGCTACCTACTAGAAAGAAAAAACAGTAGATTCAGAATAATAAATGCTTATAAACTGATAGTGTTGTATGATAAAGGTAACTACAATTATTGGAGGAATGTTTATGTTAGTAACTACAACGCCTACCATTGAGGGAAAGACAATTGAAACATATCACGGCATCGTGTCTGGAGAAGCTATTATGGGAGCAAATGTTGTACGAGATCTTTTTGCCTCAGTAACAGATATAGTAGGAGGAAGAAGCTCTGCTTATGAAAATAAGCTATCTCAAGGCCGAGAAATAGCTATAGAGGATATGAAGACTCTTGCTAGTAAGCTTGGAGCTAATGCTGTAATTGGTGTAGATTTAGACTTTGAAACAATCCGTGAGGGCATGATGATGTGTGTAGCTACAGGTACTGCAGTTACATATAGGGACTGATTAGTTAAAGTCAAAAGTCGTAAACCCAGCCTAGGGTTTACGACTTTTTTTGAGAGTTCTTTTTTTATACTATAGTACTATTTAAATAACTATTACGTAAGTCGAAATAATATATGGATTTGCAAGAATAATACTAGGTGAGGTCAACATCATGAGAATTAGAGATTGGAATCGTAGTTTACAGGTTCGTTTGTTTGGTGAATTTTTTAGTAATTTAAGCTTTTGGATGGTCTTTCCGTTTTTAGCTATCTATTTTGCAGATGAATTCGGGGCTAGTATGGCAGGGGTATTGCTGGTCTTATCCCAAGTGTTTTCTGTTGGAGCTAATTTAATCGGGGGTTATTGTGCGGATCGATTCGGTAGAAGGACGATGTTATTTTTCTCTGCAACCGCAGAAGGTTTTGCTTTTATTTTATTTGCCTTTGCTAATTCTCCTTGGTATGATTCACCAATGCTTAGCTTTGTCGCATTTACGATAGCGGGTATGTGCGGATCATTTTATCACCCTGCGAGTCAGGCAATTGTTGCTGATGTTGTGCCAGAAAAGGATAGAAGTACGGTATTTTCTGTATTTTATACATCTATTAATATTTCGGTTGTCATTGGACCTATAGTGGGAGCTGTTTTATTCTTTAACCATCGTTTCTTATTGCTTCTAATATCAGGCGTTATCTTCTGTCTAGTAGGATTAGCACTACGTTTCCTAACAGAGGAAACATTACCAGATGAGGTAAAGCAGCAATTAAAAGAAAGTGGTGGAAACGGTTGGGTTCAAGTAGTTATTAATCAAATAAAAGCATATGGACTAATTGTTAAGGACAAAGTATTTTTCCTATTTATCATTGCGGGAATCTTGCTAGCCCAGACATATATGCAGTTGGATATGCTAATTCCTGTCTATATGAAGGAAGCAATTGATGTTCAAGTTCTTGGCAACCTATTTGGTCGTGAATGGGCGGTAACTGGAGCAGGCTCCTTCGGTATACTTTTATCTGAAAACGGCTTATTAGTAGTTATTTTCACCGTGTTTGTCACTCGTTGGATGACGAAGTATCCGGAGCACAAAGTATTCTTCTTGTCGTCGCTCTTATATGCGATTGCCATGCTCATCTTCCCTATGACGGCTAACTTCTGGGTATTCGTGTTTGCTATGGCTGTATTTACTTTAGGAGAACTAGCAACAGTAGGATTGCAGGAAAGCTTTGTATCTAAGCTAGCACCAGAGGATATGCGTGGACAGTACTTTGCGGCCGCTAGCTTAAGATATACTATAGGGAGAACGATAGCACCGCTTGTTCTGCCGCTTGTCACATGGGTTGGCTTCACGTGGACGTTTGTTCTACTTGCTGTTTTGGCATTACTCAGCGGATTTATCTATCTACTAACGTTTAAGGAATACTACAAAAGACAAAATAGTCTAGCGAAAAGTAGCGAATTATAAAAACAGCCCCGACGTATTAGAGATACATCGGGGTAACTTTATATTCTCCAATAAATTGGACAAGGGCTGATCTCCATTGGAGACCAGCCCTTGATTTGTATGAGGTAAAACATAATCTTTGAATTTTTAAATTTCATCCCGAATGTTCGGTGAATAATTTCCATGAAAGGTTTAAGCTTTCAATGCCGCGGTAAATTGTTCCACTGGTTGTCTTCTAACCTAAGCAACGTAAACCCTACCTTCTTTTACGTCCTTGCGACCCTATAATCGCTCCAGTGTGAATAAGTATGTTCAAAAACACGTTTGTAGAATGCCAAATTTCTTTTTTATGTTCTACCTAAATTGTTAACAACCTATAATATATCATATTTTTTATTGAAGGTCAATAGATTTATGATAAACTATTCTAAACAATGACAAGGCTGGTGGGAAAATGGAAGTATGGGATACGTTTAATCATTACAGAGAGAAAACAGGAAAAACTCATATCCGTGGAGAAGAAATGGAAGAGGGGGTCTTTCATGAAGTTGTCCATGTTTGGATCATGAATGATGAAGGACAGCTTTTAATACAAAAACGTCAGGCTTGGAAAACAGGCTGGCCAAATATGTGGGATTGTGCCGCTGCAGGATCTGTATTAACTGGAGAGACCTCAGAAATGGCTGCGGTCCGTGAAACAAAGGAAGAGCTGGGAATTGATATAAATATGGAGCAAGCAGAGGTTTTATTCACAGTTAAATTCTTACGAGGCTTCGATGATAATTATTTAATAAAACAAAATGTAGAGAAAGAGGATTTAAAGCTTCAATATGAAGAAGTGGCAGATGCTAAATGGGCAACGATTCAGGAAATAAAAGAAATGGTGAAGCTTGGAGAGTTTATTGCTTATCATATATTAGACAATGTATTTGACATAATAGCATCAAAAATTAGCTTAAGAAAAGCAACAATAGAAGATGCGCAAGTGCTATATGAAATTCAAAAACAAGTATTCCTGCCACTTTATAAAAAATATGAGGATCATCAAACTACTCCTGTATTACAAACCTTTGAACGATTTCAAGAACGCTTGCATCAAGGTATCTTTTATAAAATTATAGTAGAGGATGAATTAGCAGGTAGTGTACATGTGTACAAAAAATCATCGCAAACAATGCGTTTGCATATGATCAATATATTAGAAAGCTTTCAAGGAAAGGGTTTGGCTCAACAGGTAATGACACGGCTAGAAATGATCTATCCTGAAGTGACTAGTTGGGAGCTCGATACCATTCTCCAAGAAGAAAAAAACTGCTATTTATATGAAAAAATGGGCTATGTACGTACAGGAGAACAGAAAAAGATTAACGATAACATGACTATAATTTCTTATGAAAAACATTCAGGACTTAGCCAATTACAACCTTTATAGGAGGAATACCGATGCCAGAAATCGATCATCAAGTATACATTAAGGAAAGTATTGTTAGAGTATTTGATACACTAACAACGGCAGAAGGATGGAACGCTTGGTTTACTGATCAAACATCAATACATCAAGAGTCAGATGGAACTGGTGAGATACGTTTGAAATGGACTGGCTTAGGTAAGGACAAAAAGGATTTAGTGGATGGCGGTAAGATATTGGAGACCATTCCGAATAAATCCTTCATTTTTCAATGGACTCCAGGAGAAAGTGTTACAACAATTGAATTTAAATTAGAACCTTATCGAGATGGGACACTTGTTGTATTTAAGGAAACAGGCTATTCCAATTCAGATAAGGATATAAAGGCCTGCTTGAACTGTGCAGTTGGCTGGGGAGAGACTTTAACACTTCTAAAGGTGTACTTGGAGGAGGGGCTAGTATACAAAGAGGAAAGTAAAGAAATTCAGCAATGCTAATAATGATTTAAAACGTGATGGAACAAGTGATGTAATTTTAGTGGATGGTTTGAGTGATTGTAGTAATTTATTGATTGATTGTCGTAAAGTAAGGCTGGATTGTAGTAAATTATGGGGTCATTGTCGTAAATTTTTCTACAACGAGAGAGTTGCTGAGAGATTGTAGTAATCTACGGGTTGATTGTCGTAAAGTAAAGCTGGATTGTAGTAAATTATGGGGTCATTGTAGTAAATTTTTCTAGAACGAAAGAGTTGCTGAGTGATTGTAGTAATTTATTGGTTGATTGTCGTAAAGTAAGGATGGATTGTCGCAAATTATGGGGTCATTGTCGTAAATTTTTCTAGAACGAGGAAAATCCGTAGCAGAAACACTGGCAATTAAATAAAATGACCATAAGGTTAGAGGTTGATTTATAAACACATAAAAAATGAGCTGGAAAATGTATATCTAAGCTCATTTTTTATATGTGTTATTTTTTTACTAAAGCACAGGTTAAATTAGGAATTAACGATTAGGGTAATCATACTATTTTGGATTTGTTATTCTATTTTCTATTAAATATTTGGCTTCAGATTCAATTATTTCCATGTAGTTAGCTTTATGAAAGGGTTTATTAATCTAGCAACCCTTCTTTATATTATTGTTTTGAACATCCACAATTATAGTTAAATATGCTTCGCCATTATATTTTACGCTTTGTTAAAGTTATTGGTTGATTTTGACTAACAATTCTTTTTTTATAGTGACT